>JAIRXV010000175.1 GCA_031268115.1 Bifidobacteriaceae bacterium | reverse complement strand
CCCACCATCCCCATCCACCGGCTCCGCTGCCTGCAACCCCGCCACAGCGGCAGCCAGCGCAACCAACGCGTCGTCCACCGCATCTTGGGTCGAATCCGCATCCTCAACCACCTCCCGGGCCTGCGAAATCGCCCCGGCCAGCGCTTCCAGGCTCTCCGCCGTATAGCTGTCCGTGTCCGCCGCGAGCGCCCGCGCCGCATCAAGCGCCTCGGCCAGTGCCCCGAAGTCCACCGCCGGTGGCGCAGGCGGCGCGGAACCAGTCGCGGCGGTGATGACGGCCGATCGGGTCACGTGACCGGCATCGTCCTCAACCTCGGCGTGCCATTGGTAGACCGTCTCAGCAGCGATGCCATCCGAGGCCACGCTCGCTGGCGCGGACCCCACCGTCTGGGCGGAGCCCACGAGCGTCGGCGCCCCGGCCGCGACGCTGAACCCCAGCGCCGCCAGGGTTCGCGTGGTTGTGCCGCCGAGGTCCAGTTCCAGCACAAAGTTCTCCGAATCGCGGCCATGGAATCCTGGGATGGCGGCCTCTGAGATGGTCTGATGCCATGCCCCCTCGGAGGTGGACGTGTCCAATAGCGGGGAATACACGGTGGAATAGATCAACCCGTTCTCCGCATCCACGGCGAGATGGCGCAGGTATTCCTGGCCGCCGTAAACCCGGCCTTGATAGTCGGTGAGAATGCCATACGCGCGGGTCGATCCGGCCGTGAGGGTCGTGGCCACGCCAGTGCCCGTGACATGCCCACCCAAGGCGAGCTTCACGTTGGAATATGGCGTGATGAGCCGGTCGCGGGGAATGGTGTTGGACCAGTTGTTGGTGCCGACGTTCACGATGTTGTGGGTCGCCAGAATCACCGTGTAGTCCGGGTGAGCCTCGATCACTCCGGCCGCCCAATTCAGGGCAGGATCCGTCGATTGATCGGCGGAGAAATACCCCACGGTGAGCCACAGCAGCTTCGCGCCGAATAGTTCTGACGTGTAGTAGTAGTTGTCGATATCGTACGATCCCCCGAAGGAGAACGGCGTTCCGTCGATGGCGTCTTGGAAGCGGCTCATCGGGTAATACTTGGCGAGGAGCACCCTATTGTTTCGGTCGTCGTCATAATCGTGATTCCCCCAGGAAACCAGGTAGGGAATACCGGCCTCTTCCAGTACTCCGACGGCCTTGTCCGCGTTCCTGAATTGGTATTCCTGGCTCCAATACGGCCGGTTGACCAGATCCCCCGATTGAACCACGAACGCGGTCTCACGCTCGGCGGCGACGTCCCGGACGTACTCGAATTGATCCACCATCAACTCCGGCGTGGCCTGCGCATACAACTGGGTGTCGGGGACGTGATCGAAGCCCCAGTCAACGTCGGCCGGGTCCGGCGCAACCGTGTAGTCGCGCCCCGCGCCGTAGGGCAATTCGGTCAGACCCCGCCAGATCAGGACGCTCAGCTCCCGGTCCGCCGAGACCGCTCCTTCCGCCGCACTCGCCACCACGTCGAGACTGACCGGCGCACCTGCGGCATCGGCCGCCCAATCCTTCAGCCGCCACTGTGACGCCCCGTTGTCCCACACCCAGGCGCTGACGCGGCGCGCGTCACCCGTCCCGGTCCACGCGACCTGGTACTCCCCCAGCGCAACCTGCTCCGGCGTCAAAGCGATGCGATAAATCTGGTAGGGGTTGCTCCCCTCCCCCACGGTGGTGGGCAGGCCGCTATCGCTGAGGGTCCCGCTGCCCGGGGTCAGGCCCGCGGGCGTCCGGGCCGCCGTGCTGCCCGTTCCCACGGCCAGGTTGTCCGGCCCCAGTTCCAGAGCCGGCGTGGCGTAGAAACGCACCGCCACCGGCTCGCGGTCCTGGGTGTCCGGGGTCGCGCTCAACGCCATCCCACCGCCATCGGTCGGGGTTACCGTCAACGCCGGAACCGCCGGCGCCACGGTGTCCACCACGGTCAGGGGCACCGCCACCTGGGCGGACGCACCCGCGCTGCCCACTGCCAGGGTCAGCGTCTGGTCACCCAACAGATTCACAGGGACGATGGCGGTAAACCGGCCAGCCTGCACCTCACCCGAGTACACCTCATCTCCCGCCATCGTGGCCGTCAACCGGCCGGCCCGGTTCAGCGTGCCAGCGACCTCGACAAGCCCGCTTTCAACCTCAGTGCCAGCGGCTGGAGTCCCGACGATCAATGTCAGCGGCTCACCGGCCTTGGTCACCACCGGATCGTAAGTCACCGCATCGCCGAAATAACTGTCGTAACGGAACGCCTCAAAATCGGGGGAGACCTTGACTCCCGCGATCTGGATTTCCTCAATCCGTCCGCGGAAAGGAGACGCGAGTGCGCCATCGGCCGTATCGTAATCGCCGATAGTTGTCCGCACGGAGGGATCGCTTTGGGTGATGCCATATTCGACCATCTGCGAATGGCGTTCGCGTCCATCGATAAAGATCGAATACGTCATGCCATCGTAGGTCTGGGTCACCAAATGCGATTTCCCGTCTAATGGCAAATCGAAACGGTGTGAGGCGTCGGTTGCCGAATGCTCCCAGGAACTGGTGGCGATCCGTGTTCCGAGTTTCGCGTCGGCCTTGGCGATCCCTTGCCAGAAAGTCGCCTGGCCGTGATCGCGGGATTCCTTGGCCACATACGGGGAGTTTGCGCTCATCGCCGCCAGATCGTTCTCATCGACGGCGACGATTGCGCTGATCGCGATTCTGTCGAAGTCCCCGCCCAAATCGCCGCCGTACGTGAGCTTGGAGCCGGTGAAGGTTGCACCGGCTGAACCATCCGCCGATGGCGTCGCAGTCAGAGCCGCGCCGGTCAGCGCCCCTGTGGCATGTCCCGTGGAATCGGCGACCAACCCGCCCGGCGCGCCACCGGTGGCGAAGTGCTCCACCAGCGCATAATCCTCCGCCCACACCGCGGTGGGATTGTTCGCGGTATTCGCGTCGCCGCCGTAGTAGACCCACAATGTCGTGACCGACCGGGCTGGGAGGGCTGGTGCCCTGACCCAGACCACCGAAACCCCTCCCCGGTTCCATGTTTCGACCTCGTGGGTGACGGGAACGCCATCGGCGGTGAACACGCGCAGGGTAGCGGCGTCCACCTGTGGGGTGGTCGGCAACGCCAACCGGACGGGCACGTCCGTGAAAGCGGTGCGCGTCGAGTTGCGCAGATTCACCGTCCGGCGCCCGGTCGCGCCCTGATAGGCCCACGCGACCTCGGAACCGTCGCCAGCCACCAACCCGCTGGCCACGCGCCACGCGCGTTCGGCGGACTCCAACCGGCGCAAATGCTCCAGGCCTCCCCGCTGGGCAGAGGTCAGACCGTCCACGGCAGCCCGCGCCTGGGTGAGGCGGTCGGCATCGGCTGGGGTGACGCCATCGGCGGCGGGGAGTGCGGCAAGAGCAGCGTCTACCGCGCCCACCTGGCGGTCGATCCCGAAACCCTCGAAGATGCGCGGCGAACCCTGGGAGCGAATGTCGTAGCAGTTGACAGTCACCCGACCCGGTTCAACGGTCACCGCCGCGAAATTCTCCTGGTCCTTTCGCTCGGAGCGGTCGAACAGCTCCAGATACGCCTCCATATCGACCCCACCGGGAGCGCCGGAAGCCTGCGAATAGTGTTTCGCGCCGGCCGCGTTGGGCAGGAAATAGATCGTCCCGGTTGGGTCGATGGCGTATTCGATCCGTTTACCGTTCTTCACCTCGGTGATCGTCGCGGTCTCAGCGATCTTTGCGCCCGCCACTCCCGAGGCGTCGTAGTTCAGCACCTTGGAACGAGCCATGATGTGATCGTGACCCTGGAACACCAGGTCGATATCGAGCCGATCGATCAAAGGCGCCACCGTGATGCGCATCGCCTTCACATCGGTGTCTCCGACGTGAGTGGCCGTCGTGTATAAACCCTTATGCATCGCCAGGAAGACCCATTCGGCACCAGCCGCACGGGCGGCTGTCACATCGCCTTCGAGCCACTGGAGTTGACTCGCCGAAATACCCTGGGCACCACCCTCATTGGTGTTCAGGACCGCAATATGCGCGGAGTTGTAGTCGAACGAGTAATAGGCACCGGTAGAAGTGTTCTGCCCATTCGGAGCTTCCAGAGCGAAATGGCCAATGAACGCCCCGGCGGCCTCGTCATGATTCCCCGCGGCCGGTGCCAGGGTGGTGGACAGCAGAGTCGGCTGCGCTGAATCGAGTAAGTCGATCCAATCCTGTTCCAGGGCACCATGCTCCACCACGTCGCCCTGGTGGAGAATGAACTCGGCTTGGGGCACATGTTTCAGAGCCTTGGCCATCGTGGTGGCCGAGAGTTCCGCCTCCGAAAGGCTCTGGGATTGGGTGTCCGTGAGGTCGATGAAGGCGAAGGGGGAAACGCCATCGGCGGTCTGGAAAGAACCGGTGGGGCTCCAGAGCCCGAGGGCGGGGAAGCCAACCCGGTAGTAGTAGCGCGTGCCGGGCACCAGGCCCGTGGCGACCGCCTGGTAGCGGGGTTCACCCGAGGGACCGGCGGACCGCGTGGCGGGGAACGCCTGGGGCGAGTTGAAGTCCCGCACATCGCTGACCTGCACCGCAGCCGTGTCGCTGACATGCGCGGAGTACCAGGAGAAGCCGCGGCGCGAGGTGGTATCGCCGTGGATCGTTGTCGCGATGCGGCTCGGACGTTCGGAATCCTGGACGATGTACGGCATCGGATGACCCAGGTCCGCGTCCCACCGCCACTGTTCGCCAAACACCCACCCGATCGATTCATACGTCGCCTGGAGACCCAGGGCCGCGGGCGCGGTATCGGCGCCATGCTGATCCTTGGTGCCCGGGCCGGTTACCGGCGCCCCGGAGATGGTAATCGCAGAATTCGCGAGATTGTTCTGCACCGTCCACCCCGCGTAATCGGTGTAGCCGATAATCCGACCGGTGAAGCCGTCAACCTTGCCAGTGTAGGAAATTGAGCCACCCAAAGCGACATTCCCGGTATAGGTGTTGCCGGCGGACGGATTACCCGGATAGGACAACACCATCGCACCATCGATACCCCGGCTGCCGTTCACGCCACCGTCACTGACCACAGTGAGGTCCGCGTCGGTGAGGGTTCGCTCGATGCGCGCATTGACGCCATCGGCCTGGATGGCGTAGGCGGCGATGGCGGCGACGAGCTTCTTACCAACAATGGTGCCGGAAAAGAAGCAGTCCGAGATGGTCCCGCCACGCAACTCCGCGACAATTCCGGCGGCCTTCTCTGCACCCGGCGCCGAGAACAAGGCATCGATCACCGCAATGCGACTGAACGTGGTGCGATAGGCGACGGCGACGATTCCAGCCGTGAAATGACCCTCCGTGGTGGACGCGTTCACGGCCTCGGGTGCCTGAAGCGTGAGATTCGAGATCGTGGCGCCAGTCGTTTCGCGGATCAGCGCGAGGCGACCGCGTTTGGTGGCGTCGGTGGCCGTGGGCGAGGTGGTGTAGACCAACCCGGAAATGGAATGCCCCCGCCCGTCCAACGTGCCGGTAAACGTGTCAATCCCGCCAAACGGCTCACGGCCCGCGAAATCGAGGTCCGCGGTCATCGCAAAGGACTTGGCGCCCGTGTACTTGGTGTTCCCGGCCGCGAGTTCGGCAGCGAGGAACTCCAGGTCGTATTCGGAAGCGATCTGGTACGGGTCTTCTCCCGTGCCCTGACCGAAGAGCGAGTACACGTACGCGGGCACCGGGTGAGCCGCGAGCGCGTCCCACGCCCATTTCTCCGTGAAATCCCAGTTCAGCGCCTCGTAGGTCGCCTGCTGGGCGAGTGCTTCGGGCGTGGTATCGGTGCCTTGCTCGCCCCGGGCGCCCGGCCCGGTGACGGTCTGCCCGCCGATGGTGATGGTTGACGCGGCCAGGTTATCCCGTGCGGTCCAGCCGTCATATCCCGTGTAGCCGACAATCCGTCCCGCAAATCCTTCCCTATTGCCGGCGTAGGTGATGGTGCCGCCGAGAGCGACGTTATGTTGGAACAGCGAGCCGCTGGACGGATTCCCGGGATAGTTGACGATCATCGCAGCATCAACGCCGCGTTCCCCACCATTGACGATCACCGTCAAATCGGCATCGACCACAGTGCGTTCGATGACGGCGGGGACGTTTCCCTGGATCGCATAGGACGCGATCCCACCCACCATCTTCTTGCCCACCAGCGTGCCGGAGACGAACGAATCCCGGACCGTACCACCGCGCAACTCCGCGACAATGCCGCCGACCTTCTCCACGCCTGGGGCATTGAAGGACGCACCCTGAATGGCGATTCCCCGGAAATCCGTGTTGTACGCCACCACAACGATGCCCGCCACGTAGTGCCCCTCGACATTCGAACTGCTGGTGGCCACGGGGGAGGCGAGGGCCAGGTTGGCGATCGTGGCGCCATCGGCCCGGCGGATCAGACCAAGGCGACCGCGAACGCCATCGTCCGATGTCGTAGCCGACTGGGTGAAAACGATGTTCCTAATCGCGTGCCCACGCCCGTCCAGAGTCCCGCCAAACTGGTCGATGCCGGGAAAAGGCGGCCGTGTGGAGAAGTCGAGATCCGCGGTGAGCACGTAGTGCCTATCCCCTGTGTACGTCGCGTTACCGGCACCGAGCTGCGCGGCCAAGAACTCCAGATCCTCCGGCGCGGACAGTCGGAACGGGTCGCCTGCGCTGCCCGTCCCGGGCAGGTCGGTGGGCGGAGCGGACCAGGCCACACCCGAGGGTCCCGTCAGGGCCGCGGTTGCCAGGACCAGTGCCACGAAGGCTCCGGCTCCTCGGCGAAGGCCAGCGCGGGATGGGGGGACCGGGTGGATGGCACGGCTGGGGGTGTTCGGGTGATCGGGGTAGGCGATGCGGTCAGGACGGGAGAAGCGGTTGAGGTGCATGGGCGGTGGCTTTCTCAGACGACAACAGGGGCGTGGCGGCGTCCGGGTGAAACCGAAACGCGCCGAAGCGATTCAATCCGACAAAGGTCTTCAGATCGCTATACGTCGGGCAACAGCCGGGAGTACGGATGGTGAACTCTTGGGGGCGGGGCGCGGCCGCCCGGAAGAATCGCACAAGTCTGCGCGTTGACGTGCATTGCCGCGCCAACGTCATCGTCCGCCATCGGCCGGGTGCTGGGTTGCGGGGAAAGGCAGCATAGGCGAAGCGCTGAACGGGACAGTAGACATGCTTGGAGCATGTTCGTAGCCTCTTCAGCATGCCAGCCCTTCAGATCGAGAACCTTGACCCCGAGGTCCATCGAACCCTCAAGGCTCGGGCCGCGAGCCAGGGCAAGAGCCTGTCAGACTTGGCGGCGGAACAACTCACTGATTATGCGCTGCGCCCAACGGTTGAGGAGATCGCCCAGCGCGCCAGGCTACGCGGGAGCGTGGACCTAGCGCCCGGCACCGCTTCGGAGCTAATCCGAGGACAGCGGGGGCCCCTCGGGCCAGCCCAGTGAACGCCGTCCTGGACGCATCTGCCACCGTCGAACTGCTGTTGGACTCCGCAGCGGCGGCGGACGTGCGCGAGGCCATCGAGGCGGCCAGCGGGCAGGTCCACGCGCCAGACCACATGCCCACGGAGGTCCTCTCGGCCGTGCGACGCCTTGCCTCCCGCGGCATCGTCGCTGAAGCCCGAGCGCTCGGCGCACTCGAGGACCTGACCGCGCTACCGATGGAGTATTGGCCAGCGCTCCCGCTGATCGGCCGCGCCTGGCAACTGCGAGGTGACATCACGCCCTTCGATGCAACCTACGTCGCATTGGCCGAGATACTCGGCGCAGTCCTCATAACCGTCGACAGGCCGCTCGCGCGCGCTGTGGCGAAAGTGTCAACGGTACGCGTGGCACTGGTCGGCTGAGACCTTGGAGACCTGCGGTGTATGTCCGGTCAGAGCAAACAGGCACGGCGCGGTTACCGGTTCGTCCGGTCCTTCACGTCAGCCCACCTGTTCGGCGCAATGCCGGTTGGGCTTCCCGGCGTTCGGTGGCGTCAAGATGTTCTTGACTATGCCCGCACTGTCAACCTAGTATTGACAGTGCGGGGACTGTCCCGCTAGCACTACCTGGAGGGTGTCCAGCATGGCTGACCGAGAAGCCCTGCGCATTGGCCTGGCACGGGCGGTCGAAGCCGCCGAGCCCGGGCTTGGCGAACGCATTGAGCGCGGCGACCGGGAGGCCAGCCTCGATCTGGTCTATGCGGCCAACGCGGCCGCGCAAGAAACGAACGCCATACTTCGGGAAGCAGTCTTGTCGGCGCGCCGGCTCGGGGCCAGCTGGGCCATGATCGGCGAGCGACTGAACCTCACCCGTCAGGCCGTCCAGCAGCGTTTCGGGCCGCCAGCCTTGGACGGGGCGGACGAGCGCGATGCGGCGGACGCACGCGACCCGCGCGTCATCGAACCCGCTGAGTTGTTCGAGCCGCCCTCTCAGCTCCGTTCGTCCCCGGACGGGGAGATGTGGCGCCTCACTCCCGTGACGGCGCTCGACGAGATGGAGTGCCTGGAACGGCTCGGCCGCCGCGGCTGGCACTCGGTGGGCTACGGCATGCTCTATCACGACCTGCTACACGATGAGGTCCAGTGGGAGCATCGCCGGCTTCTGGCCTTCAAACCGGGGGCACGTCTCCGCGAAGAAGGCTGGCGGTTGGTCGGACTGGGGTGGTTCCCCTTCGTCTACTACACCCGGCCCACGGACAAACCCGCCGAACCCTGACGCGCGCCCCAACCGCGCGTGGCCTGCCGTGTCAGCTATTCTCAGTTGTGGTGCTGATACATCAAGATCTGGTGTGGCGGTGGTTTAGGAACCGTGTGGGCCGGGGCGATTTCTTGTGATTCGCTGACCACGTGGAAACACGCCGCGTGGCCTCAAAACAGATCCTGCGGGTTCACCGCTAGCGGCTATGCGAGAAGAATTCTATGCAAACCGTCGACACGCCCGCGAAATAACCCGGTGCAAGGAACTCGCCGGGTATCGTCTATGTGTGAACACAATCACCGTGACCGCTGAAGAGCGTCGCATCTTGAAAGACTACAAGAGAGCCGCGCGGGAAATACTGATCCAAGCGAAAGCCGAGGCGATACTATTGGCCGGCGAGAACGTGGACATCGAAATCATCGCGCGTTTCGCGGACCGCGAGCCGTCCACCGTCCGCGAGTGGCTGCGCCAATGGGCCAAGACATGCCTGGCGTCAAATGAAGTCCTGCTCAAAGTGACGCCAGAGGCCCAGCATGAGGAAGCAGCGCAGACCAGCCAGATTCCTGAGGATTCCTCCACGTCCCTTCGCGCTAGGTCGGTGCTGACCCTTCTATGGGTTTTGTCAAGGCGTGATCTTGGTGAGTTGGCGGCAGAGCTGGCGGGTGATGTGGCGTTTGAGGCAGCGGCGGGCTTCGCGGGTGGTTTTGCCTTCAGAGACGCGTTTGGCGACGTAGGTCTGGGTTTCTGGGTCGCAGGATTGGCGGACTAGGGCGATGGTGTGGATCGCGGAGTTGAGTTTCCGGTCGCCTTGGCGGGACAACCGATGGCGGGTGGTGTTGCCCGACAAGGCGGGGATCGGGGCGGTGCCGGCCAGGCGAGCGAACGCGGCTTCGGAGCGGATCCACCCGGGGCCGCCCCAGGCCGCCAACAAGCGGGCTCCGGTGACGGGGCCGACACCTTTGATGTCCAGCAGGCCGGGGGCGGCGTCCGAGACTACCTGTTCGAGGCGGGTGCCGTTGGCGTCAATCTGCCCGGCCAGGGCGATGATGTCTTTGGCGCGGCGGACCGCCACGCCGAGCGCTATGTCCTTGCCAGGGCGGCACCTGGAGAGGTGTTCGATCTGGTTGGCCGTCAACGCTTTGCGGGCGTCGACGCCGAGGTCGTTGCCGCGGAGCATAGCCGTGAGGCTGTTTACGGCGGAGGTGCGCCAGGTAGTCCCGCTCGGCGAGTAGGAGCTGGAGTTCGGCGTGGTGGGGGCTGGTGGTGCGGGGACGCGCCAGTTCGGCAGTGTCGACGCCGAGGACGGACCGGGCGGCCGCTTCCGCGTCGATCGGGTCTGACTTGCCGCGCCCGGTCCGGTTCTTCCTGGCCGGGGGTTTGGCTTCGGCAGTGTCGACGCCGGCCGCGTCGAGGGTCCGGGCGAGGTTCGCCCCATAGGACCCGGTGCATTCAACAGACGCGAGGAGGCGGCCGCCAGCGGCCCGTTTGACCATCCACGCGGCGGCGCGGTCCAGCCCGCCCTGGGTGATGGGGAACGTCCTAGTCTCCATCGCCTCCCCGGTCGGGGCGTGGACCATGGTGTAGGTGTGGGTTTGGGCGTGGGTGTCGACTCCGACAACACGGGTGTATTCGTGTGCGACGATGGTCATCGCGGGCTCTTCCTTTCGTTGGCGTGTCCGCTGGGTCGGCGTCACCTGGGAAAGGTCACCGTGAGACAGTTCTCTAACGAGTCACGGCCCTGGCCGCCAGGCTGGGGCCGGACGGCCTTCTATCAGGTCATCGCGGTGGGCCGGGCGGTGCCGACCCGCCTGGGCGGACAAGTCAGCACAAAGGCACGCCGTTTCTCACGGCGGCCAGAAAAGCAGGGAGTCACGCCCAGGCGGGCCAACTCCATAGCCTCCCAGGTGTGCCACCCCGAGTGGTGGAGGCGCCCCGTGTCAGCTACCCAGTCAGCCAGCCCCAGGCCAGCCACCAACCATTAGAGAAAAGCACCGTCCTAGGAATGTTAGCTGCTGCGTCTCAACTGGTCAGCGCGGTCTGCGCTAACCCAGTTGACGCAGTCGTCGGCCGCCTTGTCAGCGGCCTCCTAGTGGCACCCCACGGGATCTTTTCCCTTCGCTGCGCTACGGGAAAACCTCCCGCGGGGACCCCGAGATCTGAAAACTCGGCTCATCCGCACACGTTTCAGCAACAAAGGCAGCTAGTCCGCCCGCGGCCACCGGCCACCGGCCGCGAGGGATGGTTGCACTTGATCCTGCCCGCACGCCGCCCCTACTCATCCAGGTGGCTGAGTTTGGTGGCCTGGTGGACGGCGAGGTAAACCACACGGGTTGGTGACGGGGCGAGACCCTTACCACGGCCTTGCGGCCCGGCCTTGCCGCAAGGCTTCTTGGCAGGTACTACTTGCGAAGTGGATGACGCGATCCTGGTTCTCGCCAGCGCTCTGTAGCGCCACGGGATCGCCGAAATGGATACCGAGCACGCCTCGGCGTTCGCCGTTCGCAGTTTCGACAATGACAAGGATGGATCGGTCCTTACGGTGGGACCTGCCAGAGACGGGACGCTGTTGGAAGTTGGGCACCGACCCAATGGGGCACGCGGTTCGTGGTGCTTCACGCCGTGGCCACCCGCCCACAGTATCTGTCACCCGAAGAGAGGAGCCAGTGATGCGGATCAACGGTACAGACCTGACGCCATCGGAACAGGCAGAGTTGGAGGCGTGGGGAGCTGAGATGGCGGCCCGGGCCGAGTCCGCCGACTACGCGACTCACCTGAAGCCCACTCCACCGGCCCTTCTTGAAGTGCAACGCGCTGCGGCACGGCGCGCCTACCTAATCCACGAAGCCGACCAAGCCGTGCGCGATGCCGTCGCCCACGCCCGTTCCGAAGGACTGTCCTGGCATCGAGTGGGACAGGCCCTCGGAACCACCGGAGAAGCGGCCCGCCAACGCTACTCCGCCGCCTGACCCATCGGTCCACGCGGCTGCCAACAAGGCGGAATCCGCGCGAGAGGTGCAGGCGCAGACTCACCGTGTTCTCCCAGCCTTCTGCGGTGTGCTGGTCCGGGACTGTTGGACACCCCACGACACACCAGTTCACAGCGTTGGACGGTCGCCTCCTGCGAACGGGCAAGCCGTGGCTCGGTCAAGACCTTGGCGAGGCCAGGGTGATCGCCACATCGCCACCGGCGCAATACCTCCCCCGACCCAAGAGACAGCCCTCTGTCGCATAACCGCCGCCCCGCGCCTTCTGGTCAGAAAACTTCCAGGGCGCCGGCCGCACCCATACCGCCGCCTATGCACATGGTCACCAGGGCTCTGCCGCCGCCGGCGGCGCGTAGGCGTTCGACCGCTTTGATGGCCAGGACCGCACCAGTGGCGCCGAGCGGGTGGCCCAGCGCGAGCGCGCCGCCATCCGGGTTGATGTCGTCATAGGTCAGACCCCAGGCCGCCAGCACCGCCAAGACTTGCGCCGCGAAAGCCTCAGTTAACTCGATCGTGTCGAAGTCTCCCAACCGCAGACGGGTCTGGGCCGTCAGCTTGGGCACGGCGGCCACCGGGCCGATCCCCATCTGCTCAGGTGCGACACCCGCGACCGCGAAGCCGGTCAGCCGCGCCAGTGGCTCCAGGTCGAGCGACGCCGCTGCCGTGGCGCTGGTCAGCACCAGGAAGGCAGCGCCGTCGGACCGGGGTGAGGAGTTCCCGGCGGTGACCAGGCCGTCCGGGATAAAAGCGGGCGCCAGGGTCGCCAGCCTGTCGGCGGTGGTGCCCGGCCGGATGCATTCGTCGGCGGTAACAGTCACCGGCTCACCCTCGACCAGGCCGGCCACCGGCACGATCTGCCCGTTGAAACGTCCGGCTGACCGGGCGCGCGCCGCGCGCGCGTGTGACTCGACGGCCATCAGGTCCATCTCCGCGCGGCCGATCCTCCACGCGGCGGCCACGTTCTCCGCGGTCACGCCCATCGGCGCATAGACCTGGGTGCGTTCCAGCAAATAGTCGTCCAGATACGCAGACGCCTCCGAGAGCACAGGCGAGGACATGTGCTCGACCCCGCCCGCGACGATGACGTCCGCGAAGCCCGCGCGGATCGATGCCGTTGCGTGGGCCAGCGCCTGGAGCCCGGAGGAGCAGAAACGGTTGACGGTCTGGCCGCTGACCGCTTCCGGCAGCCCGGCTCGCAGCGCGATGTTGCGCGCCGGGTTCAGTCCCAGCTTCGATTCGGGCAGGGCGCAGCCGACTATCACGTCGTCGATGACGGCCGGGTCCAGGCCCGGCACCCGGGCCAACACTCCCGACAACGTCTCCGCGCCGAAGTCGACCGGATTGACCCCGGCGAGAGAGCCTTTGATCCCACGCGTCACCGCGCAGCGCCCATATGCCACCACGACCGCTTCGCCCATTCTTACTCGCTCCTCCCGTGTCGGGCCGGATCGTGCCCGGCTGCTCTGGACGCTAGGCCCCGACTCGCCCATAGGGAATCGCTGATCCCGCATAAGTCCGCGCACCCGCCAGACTCGTCCCGTCAAGCGCCACCGGCCATCCAATCGGCCTTTCGATCGGCCGCATTGTCGGCGCCCCTGTTCATGCGTGAACCGAGATTCCTTATGCGTCCGGGGTTCGCCAGTCTTGGCCTCAATGGCTGGCCGTCCCGCGGCCCGCACCACTACCGAACTCCTGACAATGAAGCTGGAGGTAATAACCCATATGAGTGCCAGTCATCTCGAAGAGGTACCCAAGGCCCGGAGCGCGCCATTCAGTTTCGGGCGGCGCGGGTGGTCCGTGATCATCATTGAGGGGCTGTTGATCTGCGTCGCCGCAGGCACAGTCTCCCACGGCCTCAACTTGATCACGCCCACACTGTCAGCGGCCTACGGGTTGGACAACAACGCCCTGCTCTATGCCGCGACGCCAGCCACCTTCGGCGGCGTGATCGGCGCTTATGTATTGGCTAAGACCACGGAGCGATGGGGATCGAAGCGCAACATCCTGGTCTCACTGCTGGTTTGCGCGTTGGCATTCGGCGTGCTCGGGATGGTCGGAGGCACTGTCGGGGGCTTCTTCGTGGCCTATTTCATCGTCAACTTCTTCGGGACCGGCTACGGCTACGTGGGCGGCCTGACTCTGATCAACATGTGGTTCCCGCGTAAGAAGAACACTGCGCTGGGCTTCGTCACAATGGGGCAGACGATGTCGACCGCCCTCTACGTGCCGCTCCTGGCGTGGTTCATCTCGCTGGCGGGACCAGATAACCCGGCGCTCGGCTTCTGGGGCATGTCTGTGGTCATGCTGATCCTCTTCGGGGTGGTGGCGTTG
>JAIRXV010000168.1 GCA_031268115.1 Bifidobacteriaceae bacterium | reverse complement strand
AACACCGTCGACGAACTCCGGGACCTCCTGCACCAACGCCGCGAATTCATCGACAATAATGATGAGACTGGGCGGGCATTCCGGGTCGCCGCTGCGTTCAAGCTCCAGCAGGTCCTTGGCTTTCTTCTTGTTCAGCAAGTGCTCCCGGTAGCGCAGTTCGGCCCGCAGCGAAGTCAACGCGCGGCGCACCATATGCGGGGAGAGGTCGGTGACCAAGCCGACGTGGTGGGGCAGGGACGTGCAATCGGCGAACGCCGCACCGCCTTTGTAGTCCACGAACAGGAATGTCACCCGGTCCGGGGAGTAACGGGAGGCCAGCCCCACCACCCAGGTTTGAAGGAATTCGGATTTGCCGGCCCCAGTTGTGCCGCCCACCAGGGCGTGGGGCCCTTGGACCCGCAGGTCGAGGCTAAAGGCGTCGGTTCCCGCTTGCCCCACTAGGGCCCGCAAACCGGTGGCCTTCTTGCGGGCTGGCATCCACGTCCCGTCCGGCGGGTTGAGGGAGAATGTCTGGGTCCACCGCTCGATCACCGCCTGGGGCGCCTGCGCCAATTCTTGTCCGGTGAGCGCCAGGTACGACAAAGCCCGAGGCAGATCCGATGCGTCCTCAACGGGTGCGCCCGCGTCCAGGACGGCAGCGAGCGAACGGGCCAACCCCATGGTCGTGGTTTCATCGACGGTTTCAGATAGGACCGGGTAACTGTGGAGCCCTTTCCTGACCTGCCCAGCGGTTGCCCCGGCACCGTCCGCCGAGGCCGCTGGGAGAATGAACGTCCGGCACGCGGCGGGAACGGCTTCGAGGCGCTCGGCCAACCAAATGACATGCACCCCGACATCGGGGCCCCGCTCGACTAAACGGTTGAGGCGTCCGCGATCCAGGGGTGCGTCATCGGACACAATTACCACTATCGACGGAATGGGCGGCCGATCCGCCGGGTCCGTATTCGGTTCGATAGCGCCGCGCGGAGCAGGAAACACCCGGTGGCTCACCATTGAGGCCGCACGTGTCTCAACCACGTCTTCCAGACGCGCCAACAACGATGTCCCCGGGCCCTGGCCTTCGGCCAAATGGTCCCCGGACAGCGGGCTGTGCGGCGATGACGTGTGGGGCAGCCATTCGAGCCAACCCCAGGCGGCCCGCCGTGGGCGGGACATGATCGCGGCCAGCACCACCTCTGCGGGCGAATGCAAGGCGGCGATCTGCCACACAAGCCCGCGCGCGATGGCGTCTGCCATCGCGACTTGCCCAGCCACACCCAACGAGCCGCATTCGCGCAGGTTGGCGGTGATGGGGGCGTCTTCGAGGACCGCGCACTGCGCGTGGAGTTCTTCGAGGCGTTCCCACGAGGCGGGATCGGTGTTGTTCTCCTGTGGCAAATCGATCTTGCATTGGGAGGGACTCGCGCCAATACCCAGGCGGAGTTCCAGGAAATCGGCGTGCTCGGGGCGTTTCGTCCACAATAGCCCGTCAAGGCGATGAACGGCGGAAATGGATGCCGCCACGGATGGGCACCGGGCTTCGCGGACAGACCGCTCGATGGCGTGGTCGCGTCTAATCCGCTCCTCGGTGAGGTTCGCTGCCGCAACGAATCGTTTGCGGGCCGCCTTGAGGTGACGCCGATCCGATATCACCCTGTCGGCATAAGACGCGATCAGCAGCAGCGGCGAAAGCGCCATGAACACGAAAGACAACACGGAACGGGTGAAGACGAACAGAAGCACGCCCATGATCATCGGCGCCAGCATCGCCAGGATAGGCAGGGGCTCAGGTTCTGGCAGCCCAGGCGGCTTTGGCGCCGGAATCTTGTGTTCCCCGAACCGTGCCACCACGCGAGGGGAGCGGTTGAACTCGATCACGGGCCCCGCAGCGGATAGGGGCGCCACGCCAAGGGCTGTCACCTGAATCACTGTGTCGCCCAGCAGCACCTGGTCCGTGGGGGTCAACGCCACCCGGGCCACTTGCACGCCTCCCAGGACGATGCCGTTCGCTGAGTTCAGGTCCACCAGGTCCACCGCGTTGGTCACCAGGACCCGGGCGTGGCGCGCGGAGACCATCGGGTCGGTCAGGCGCACGTCGTTGTCGGGTCCGCGGCCGATGTAGCTGGTCCCCTGCGGCAGCCGGAACTCCTTGCCCGCGTCTGGCCCAGCCAGCACATGGACGATGGCGGCGGCCGTACCTCGCGTAGGGCTCACGAACGAAGACGAGGAAGGCACCAACTCCACCAGGGCCCCTGATCGCAGTCCCGAATCGTGGATTTCCGCACCTGGGTCGAGGACTTCTTCGCTGCGATGGTTGGCGCCGCGGATCCGCAGACTGACTTCCGTTGGCGCGGGCCGCCCGGCCTGTTCGGGGTCGTTGCGTGCCAGAGCGCGCGCGACATCGCCCACCGTGGCGGTGGAGTCGGTGGTGACGGCCAGGTTGGTCTCTTTCCCCTCAGCTCTCTTCAGGGTTAGTTTGATGCGCATTGGGGGCGTTTCTCCTCGTTGGGATCTTGCGTCTTACAGCAGCGATCCAGCTTTGGACGGTTGCGGGTCGGGGGTGTTGGCTGGACCCGGGTTGTAGGGAGCCCGCACCACCGGTGTCTCAATCCCGACCTTCAACGTTTTCTTCACTAAGGCTTTCTTTGCTATTTTGGCCGACCCCGAATACGACGCCTTGAGCGTATATGAGCCCTTCGACAGCTTCGGCAAAACGAACACTGCGCGACCCTTCGCTTTCGCTTTCAGGACCACGGTCTTCGATTTGCCCTTCCCCCACGACAACACAACTTTACCCGTGGGCTTTAGGGACTTCGCACTCACCTTCACGGTCACTTTCGCTTTGGCGGAGGGCGCCACCGAACTCGGGACGATGACGGAAACTGCTGGCTTCGCTTTAGAGACTTTGATTCGCACGGCCTTGGACGCCCCATCGCCCAACACACCGTCTCCGACGTAGCCCAACCGCAACACATATGTTCCCGGCGTCAAACCGGAAAGGGTCACTTTGCGCTTCACGCCCGCCCGAGCTTTGGATCCTTTCCCGGTAGAAGTCTTTACCGACTTGGCGGCCTTCACTTTCGCCGCACCTTGGCCGCCCGCTGCCGACTCTAGCCAATACGCCACATTCCCGGGTTTGACCTTGGACTTCGCACCCGCGCCGAGCACTGTCACCGTCGCCACCACTTTGCCCGCGGCAGTAGTACGCCGACCCGACACCTTCATCGATACCGAGACCCGCCCCGACCCGCCGGCGGAAACCAACGCTTTGGATCCGGCGACCGAACGCCACACCGGGGGCGCCGGGCCGGTGGGCGGCGCTGGCGGATCGGGCACCGCTGCCGGCGGATCGGGCGCTGGAGCTTCGGGCTTGGGCTTCACGGTCGCCTTACCGACCGATGCCGAAGCGGCCTGAAACACATCGTCGCCCCCGTAGCTCACCGAGACTTCGTGTGTGCCCGCCGGCACATCGGCCACCGCCACGGCCGCCACACCGCCGGACGATAGATCGGCCCGCGCCGACACCGGCCCCACCTTGACCACCACGGCACCGGTCGGTGTTACCGCCCCAACGCCGGAAGTCCCAACCGACACCGACACGGCGCCGCCCGCTTCGACCTCACCTGGTGCGAGCAGCCCAGATACGCCCGAAACCAATCGGGGCACCGAAAGCAGGGTCGCAGAAAACTTCGCCTCAGACGAACCCAGGCCCAACTGCCCTGACGTGTTCAACCCGGCCCCATACAACCTGCCCGTAGAGGACACCGCCATGAAGTGTTGACTGCCCGAGAGCCAATCGATCTTGGCCGATCCCAAATCGGGCCACGCCGTCACCCGCACCGGGGTGTGCTGCTCCACCGTGGACCCGATCCCAAGCATGCCGTTGGCGTTGTTGCCGAAGGCATACACTTTGGCGCCGGATGTCAGAACCCAAGAACTGTACGCGCCTGCCGCGACCTGACTTGGCTTGTCCTGACCCACCTCGGGCAGCGGCGCCACCAACGCTGGCGCGGACTGGTTGGCCGTCGATCCCGTACCCAGGCGACCGGACCCGCCATAGCCGAACGCGTAGATCTTGCCCGCCCCAGTCAAGGCCAGGGTGTGATTGACTCCGGCCGAAATCTGCACCACTTTGTCTGAACTCAAATTCGACAGGGCGGGCACCAAGGTGGGGGACGCCGGGCGTACGGTCGAACCGATACCGAGTTGGCCGTACTGGTTATCCCCGAAGGCGTACACCTTCCCAGCTGAGGTCAAGAAAAGCGAATGGGCGCCTCCCGCCGCGATCTGCGTGACTCTGTCGTTGCCAAGATTCGGCAGCTGCAACAAGGCGGGAGATGTTATATCCTCGGTCGATCCTTGGCCCAATTGGCCGTACCCGTTACTCCCGAAGACATACACCTTACCTCCGGAGGTCAGCGCCAACGTGTGTCTTCCCCCCGCTTCGATTTGAACTATCTTGTCCGAACCCAAGTTCGGCCAAGAGGTAACCCTCGTTGGCGTCGACTCCTGTTCCACAGACCCGAGGCCGAGTTGGCCGCTGGCGTTTTCACCGAAGCCATAGACTTTTCCCCCTTCGGTGAGGGCCAACGAGTGGTAGTACCCCGCGGCGAGCTGTTTCACCTTGTCGGTGCCCAAGCCCGGCCAGGAGTAGACGAACCCCGCAGAAGACTGATTCGAGGTATGCCCCAGCCCTAACTGCCCGAAGGCGTTGTAGCCGAACGCGAATACTCGCGCCCCCTTTGTCAACGCCAACGTGTGGTAGTTACCCGCCACGACCCGGGCGAACACGACCTCTCCGGCCGCGGCCTGCGCCGCTCGATGGGGTCCGGCGACGATGGCGCCCCCCAAGGCGACGCCGGCGGCCGCCAGGCATGCGAGGACCCGACGCGCAATTGTGTTTGTTGTCAAGATGCTCATGGTCGATCTCCCTTGGCGTTGTGGCAGCAACGATCCTGCTTTGGACGGTTGGGTATGGCGCGAGGTCGGGGGTGCGGGGCCCGCAGCTCGGCCGCGGTTCCGACCCTCAACCTCGTATCCCCGGCTCGGCCCGCTGGCCAGCGCCGGTTCCGATCCGAAACCCATCGGCTCATGGCGCCACACACCAGCTTTCCGAAGGGTTGAGGGATGTGTGGAAGACGTTGAACTGAGAGAGGTCGCCGCTCGCCTTAACAGTGCGGACCTGGATGAACGTGTCGGTGCCATCCACGTAGGGGGCGGTCGCGTCGCCGGTCGGAGTCGAGGTCCATTCCCCTTCGCCAGGTTCTTGGCAGTTGGCTACTTGGCGCCATTCGAAGTGGTCGCCCTCACCGAGGTTCGGCCGCGTCCATTCGAATCTCACCTCGCCGCCCGACGGTGGCCAGACGCTGCCGTCGCTGGGCGGGGTCACTGTCTTCGGTGCGCACACCTGGGCCGGCTCGGAGACTTGCCCGTCCCCGTGGACAGTCGCCACCTCGATGCAGGTCTGGTCGGTGGCGCTGATTTCGACGTCGACGCCCGGCCCACTCAAGGCGGCGTATTCCTCCTGCCCGCTCAAGCGCCACTGGAAGGTGTCGCCCTCGGCCGGTTCGGCGGCCGTCCACGCGAAATGCGCGATCATACCGTCGTTGACGTGCGTCAGACCGATGGGCGGTGCGGGCGGCGGTGCGTCGGCGGACAGCGTTTCGGGCGGCGGCGCACCGGAGTCCGATGTCTGCGTTGGGGCCGTTTGACTCCCGGAGTCCCCTGGCGCCGGCGCTGCCCCGGGATCGGGCGTCCCGCCTCGGCTAAGGACGATGCCGACTACCGCCCCGATCAGCACGACCGCCCCAATCACTGCTCCCACCAGCGCTTTGGGCGGCCTCTTGCGTTCGGGTGCCGCAGGGCCCCCCGATGGCGGCACAAACGCCGGCATCCCCGGTGGCGGCGAATCTGGGGTCCCATCCCCCCTCAGCCGCGTGGTCGCCAAAGGCTCCTGGATTCCGCCCGTGCCCGGTGGAACACCGGGCGGTATCGCGCCCGGCTGCGGGTCGCTGGGCCACTGCGAGGCCGGGGCGGGTGCCGCTGGGGGCATGGCACCGGACCATCCGACCTGGGAGGTGCCCGACCATCCCGGGTCGCCTTCCGGCATCGGCGGCGGCATCGAGATCATGGGGCCGGAATCGGTCGTGTTGACCGTGCGCAGACGCGTCAGCCCGGCCTCGTCGTCGGGATCGTCGGCCAAGTCAACGAACTCGTTGATCACCACCAGCGGCGTGGGGCTCAGCTGCAGTTCCTCCTGGACCTCCCGCAGGGCCCGCCCGAAGGCCTTCGCCGAATGGGGCCGCGCCACCGGGTCCTTGGCCATCGCCCGGGCGAGGAGCTGCATCAGGGATGGGGGCATGTCCGGACGGGGGATCGGCGTCAACTCGGCGTCGCGGATGCGCCCTGCCTGCGCCTGCGGTGAATTGTCCATCCCTGGCAGCTCGAATGGCGCCCGTTGGGCCAACAGCGTGTAGACGGTGGCGCCGAGAGACCAAACATCGCTCTGCACGCCGGCCCAGGGTTCCGGCAGCATGAATTCGGGCGGCGCCCACGGCACCGACATACCCTCGGCTTCGTCCAAATCGCCGTGCCGCGCGACCGCGATTCCGAAATCGGTTAGCACGGGTGCCTCGTATTGGGTCACCAAGATGTTGGCCGGTTTGATGTCCCGGTGCAGGATGCCCACGCGGTGCGCGGATTCGACGGCGCCGGACACTTCCACGCCGATGGTCAACACTTCCGCGACTGAGCGGATGTGTCTGCGCAACCCGACGTTGAGACTCGGCAGCGGACAATACTCCATGGTCAGGTAGGGCCGTCCGCCATCGGCGATTCCGGATCCGTAGATGGTGACGATGTGAGGATGGGAAGACAGTTGGGCCATCGCGTCCGCCTCTGCGGAAAACTGCGCCAACGCGTGTTCGTCCAGCCGATCCGGCAACAGGACTTTGATGGCCACATGGCGGCTCGGGGTCAACTGTTGATATAGGAAAACGTCGGCAAAACCGCCCTGGCCCAACAGTTTGATCGGCTCAAACCCATCGATAGCCGGGGGCGGAGATGAGGCGCGGCGCGGATTCATTCGTCCTCCAAACCGGTTTGGTCCAACAGCAGCAGATCCACCGGGGCGACAAGGCCCGTGGTGACGGCGTATTCGACTAAGGCGGCCCGCCGGTGAGCGGCGCGCGCCGCTGGGCCGCCCCGCATCCCCTCCACACCGAAGCGGTCCAGTTTGTCGCACACGTTGTCGAGTTTGCGATTGAAACGCGACAGCGGCCAGCCGAGGCGCTCGGCGGCCTCGGCGCTCGAACGCACCTGATTCATCCCGGCGCCGGTACGCCGCAGAAGCGGTTCTGCGAGCGCCACAATGAGCTGGCGCTGCGAAAGGGTAAATGGAATGGATCCGAGCGTGGTCGCCCCAGTGGACGCTTGTGCGTCCAGCGGGTTGTGCACCACGGGGTGTTCGTTGAAAATCGCCAACTCGTAGGTGCATGGGCCGGCCGTGAACATTACGGCCGTCTCGCGGAACACCACCGGTAGGCGAGCCCCAGGCGAAAGCCACGAATGTGTTCGCGAACGCAGGTCCGCCACGGTACAGGTGATCCGCGAACCGACGTTCGCCAGCCACCAAAAGTCGTGTTCGTTCGCCAAAACGAGAAGGCGCCGGTGCAGGTAGGGGTTGTCCCCGACAGACACGTCCGCCTCCCGGCCGACCGATAGGGTCCGGTCCGCCTCGACCCGGTGGCTCAAGCCCTCGTACTCGACAACGAGAAACGATTCCTCCGCCTGATCCGTCTTCGCGGAAGACGATGGCGTACCCGCCTTGACCGCGGCATCTGCCTTACGGGGTTTCATGGAACAACCGCCTCCACGCATTGGTGCGCCGGCTGCGTCGATCCGGCCCCGGAGCGGCGCACAACGAGCACTTCGATACAGGTCTCCTTGTTTCCCTCGACGAGGGGGACCTCGGCTTCGGGTTCGCGCACCACCGTGGCCTCGCCGCGTTCACCGAAACGGTCGATGTACCGCCAAACGTAGGTGTCTCCCTCTTCGGGTTCGGGATTGGTCCACGTGAATTGCGCGGCCTCGCCAAATACCTCTCCGCGCAGCTCCGTTGGCGCGGGAACCGTCGCGGCCACCGGGTCTTGGGGAATCGCGGTCGGCCCGCCGGTGTCCACGTTTCGCGGATCCCGTGGCGTCTCCCCCGTCCCCAGCGACACCAGAACAATCACGACCCCAACCACGGCGACCAGCGTGACGATGGCGATCCCCACCACGCGTGCGCGCGATGCGGGCCGCCGCCCCACCGCCGCGGTTGCCGCCGCCCCTTCGCCAGCACGCCTCGGCGGCTGCCCTCCGGTCGGCGACGAGCCGGCCGGCGCCCGGCCGGGCAGTGGCGCACCCGGCGCCCGGAGCTGGGTGTTCCCGGGAGCGGAATCGTCCGTGTGGGAAACGCTTTGGGGCGGGGTTGACCAGGAGACCAAGGGCGTAGGCGTCGAAGAGGCAAGCGGTGGAACGGTCGAAGGCCCGGGTGCGGTCGAACGCCCGGGTGCGGACGGATGGCTGGGCCACGAGGCGCCGCCCGGTCCAATGCCGTGCGCCGGGCGTGCGGGCCCGGTGCCGGTCCCTCCCGTGCCCGCCGCGGACCAGCGTGAGCCAGCCCCCACGCCGGGCCCCGACTGGCTCACACCCCCGGTCGGGTCGACCACGGGGGGAGGCCGCAAGCGCGTGCCGCCAGCGGCATCGTCCCCGTTTGAAAGCAGATTCTCCGCGCTAGGGCCGGTGGAAACAACCGGCCGCGTGGGCGTCAAACCTAACTCAAGTTGAATCTCATTCAACGCGATGGACAGGGCGTGGGCCGTACGGAAACGTGCACGAAGGTCCTTGGACATTGCGGTCGCCAACACCTGGTGTAGGCTCCCGGGAATATCATTCCGGTCGATGCGCGTCAAAGGCGCGTGGCGGATGCGGTCCATATGGGCATGGTCCCTATTGTCCCCGCCCTCTATCTCGAACGGAGCGCGTTGAGCCAGGAGCGTGTAAATGGTGGCGGCCAAACCCCACACATCGCTTTGCGGTTCTGAACGCGGCAGCTCCACCAACGCCTCGGGCGGCGACCACGGGATGGACAATCCTTCGGCGCCCTCAGCACCAACCGCGATGGAAACCGCGATCCCAAAGTCCGTCAGGGCCGGCTTCCCGTATTGGGTAACCAGGATGTTGGCCGGTTTGATGTCGCGGTGCAAAATGCCTGCCCTGTGGGCGGTTTCCACCGCCCCAGCTATCTGCACGCCGATCTCCAGGGCGTCGGCCACGGACCGGGTTGTGGTGCGCAATCCCTCGGCCAACGCCGGGTTGGGGCAATACTCCATTGTCAGGTAGGGTCGGCCGTCTTCGGCCACACCCGAGCCATATACGGTGACTATGTTGGGGTGGCTGGACAGCCCGGCCATAGCGTCTGCCTCGGCGCTGAGGCGTTCCACGGCATCGGCGCCGATCAAATCGGGTAACAGCACCTTGACGGCAACGGTTCGCCGGGGCCGCAACTGCTGGTACAAGAACACATCGGCGAAACCGCCTTGCCCAAGCAGGCCCAGATACGTGTGATCCGCGATCCTGGGGGGCGGCGAAGCCTGGCGAGCTAGGCTCACGGAATCCCCCCTATTGCGACGGTGACGCCATCGCCCAAATCGTAGACATCGCCATTCTTCGCCAACACCTGCTCTTTCGAGTTGAGCCGGCGGTCCGCGACCCCGGCCCGCCGCAGAATGGTGCTGTTCGTGGCGCCCAAATCGACCACCAGAACACTCCAATCCTCCAATTCGATACCCAGGTGAGAGCGCGAAATGTCCTGCGAGGGACTGGGAACCGTGACCAGGATGGGGGTGTTTTGCGGCCCAAACCGAGCCGAACGCGGCCTGCGTCCCAGAATCAAAGGCCGGGTCAGTTCGTAGCGTTCGCCCGGCGTGACCAAGGCGTAGCCCAGCGCGGGCCGAGACACGGAGACCGCATCGCCCGTCAGCGGCGCACCGCAAGACGAGCACTCGGTCCGGCGAGGCGGGTTGGCCACGCCGCACACGCACACCCGCCCCAACACGTAAGCACCTTGCGGCGCCGAGAAGGAACGGGCCATCGCCCGCCCAGGTCCCAAGCCTTTGATGGTCACGCCGTCCGGGTCGTAGTCATCGTCTTGCGGCGAGGCCTCCGGCACGGACGATGCCGAGGCTTGCCCTTCCGCTTCTCCCTCACCGCTGACCGGACGCACCGCAGCGGATTCAACCCCGTCTCGGACGGTGGCGGCGTCGAACAGGTGGTCGTAGCTGTCGTGTTCCGGGACAGCGGGCGAAGGGAACGGATCGGGCTCGGGGGCCTGCCCATATAGGTTGCCCAGGAGTGTAGGTCCCGGGGCGATGGTCTCAACCGACTGGCCCTGCGGTGCGGCGCCGTCCGGGGTGTGAGGCAACGCTCCCTGAACCGGTCCGCCGATGCCGGTCCCCGCCCCTCCGGCACCGTCCAGGCCCGCACCCGCGGCTGGCGTGGCCCGATCCGCCGACTCCGCCGACTCGCCGGGTCCGTCCACCGGCCGATCCTCGTCTTCGACCCGATCGCTCACCGACAGCTTCACCATCGCCGTCAGCACCAT
>JAIRXV010000164.1 GCA_031268115.1 Bifidobacteriaceae bacterium | reverse complement strand
CCGATCTGCGGCCTTTTGCTTTGGTCTGGTCCGTCATCGTACTGGCGGGAGCGGTCGGGGCGGCTTTCGCCTATAGCGCGGACGATGGCGGCACTCGCCTAACTGAGCACGCCTCGTGGATTCCTCAATTCGGTGTGTCCTACGCGCTGGGCGTTGGCGGAGTGGGCCTGGCAATGATTCTCCTTTCCACGCTACTGGTGCCGCTGGTGCTGCTCGCGGCGTGGAAAGAGCAGACAACCTCTTCCCGCTCCGCCCACTATGCGGCGTTGGTGTTGGTTCTTGAGGCGTTCATGGTGGCCGTGTTCTCAGCGCGGGATATCTTCTTGTTCTACGTCGTGTTCGAGGCCATGCTCATCCCCGTCTATTTCTTGATCGGATCGTTTGGGGGGCAGAACCGCCGTCCAGCTGCCCTAAAGTTCCTGCTGTATTCCCTGGCCGGTGGTTTGGTCATGTTGGCCGGGGTGATAGGACTGTGGTCCGCTGGACCGCGCGGGGAGGACGCGTTCCTAGTGGAGACGGCCGCCGGCTCTGGGTTGTCCATTACTGCCGAGCGTCTGATTTTCCTTTCTTTCTTCATTGCGTTCGCCATCAAGGCGCCTATGTTCCCCGTCCACACGTGGCTGCCCGATGCGGCCCAAGCGGCTCGCCCGGGTACGTCGGTGTTGCTGGTTGGCGTGTTGGACAAGGTGGGCACGTTCGGGATGGTCAGCCTGTGTCTGCCGCTCTTCCCACACGCGGCTAAGTGGGCGGCGCCGGCCGTGATTTGCCTAGCCGTGATCTCGATCTTGTGGGGTGCGGCGATGGCGCTCGCCCAGACCGATATCTTGCGCATGATCGCCTACACATCCGTGTCCCACTTTGGTTTCATCGTGCTCGGCATCTTCGCGTTTACTCAAACCGCTGAGGTCGGGGCCTCCTTCTATATGGTCAACCATGGCTTGTCCACGGGCGCGCTGTTCTTGCTGGCCGGGTTCCTGATCGCTCGGCGCGGCACCCAGCGGATCGATGAAATGGGCCCCGGTCTGCAGCGGACCGTGCCGTTGCTCGCTGGGACCTTCCTGGTGGTGGGTCTTTCCGCTGTGGCTTTGCCAGGCCTGGCGAGTTTCGTCTCGGAGTTCATGGTGATTGTCGGTGCGTTCCAGGCCAGTGCCGCGGCCGCCATCGTCGCCGCCTTGGGGGTAGTCCTAGCGGCGCTTTACATTCTCCTTGCCTACCAGAAGATCTTCACCGGACCGCCCCGAGAGGATCTGGCCGGCACGCCCGACTTGGGGGCGCGAGAACTCTGGGTGGTTGGCCCGCTGATTGCAGCCTTGATTGTGTTGGGCTTCTACCCGGCGCCAGCGATCGATCTTCTGAACGAAGACGCCGCTGCGGCAGTCGCCGTAGTCACGTCTCCGCCCAGCCCACCTGGGGCCTCTTCCCTCGTGGTGCCGTTTGTCCCGGGCAGCCAACCCAGTCCGGATGAAGGGAGCCAGCCATGACCGCTTCTGCAATTGCCTGGTCCCAGATCGCACCCCTCGTGGTTGTCCTCGGTGCGGCCGTAGTGTCCGTCCTGATTGAGGCGCTCGTGCCTGCCCGGGGGCGGCGACCCGCACAGTTAGTCCTCACGCTGCTCGCGATCACCGGCGCGGGCGTCTGGGCGTTGATCCAGGCGCTCTCGCATCCAGGAGGAGCCACGCTGGCGTTCGGTGGCCACTTACTGATCGATCCGTTTGGGTTGTTCGTCCAGGTCGCAGTGGCCGCATCGGCGTTGTTGGCCGTGTTTGTCATCGCTGACCGCACCGCCGATGGCGAAGACTCTCTTACGCCGCTTGCTTCAGCACCCGCGGGTTCGGCTGATGAGGAGCGCGCCCGAGCCTCGCGCTTAGTCCACACCGAGGTGTTCCCGCTGACCCTGTTCGCGACCGGCGGCATGATGACGTTCCCGGTGGCCGGGGATCTGTTGACCATGTTTGTGGCGCTTGAGGTGCTGTCTCTGCCGTTGTATCTCCTTACTGGCCTGGCGCGGCGTCGGCGGCTGCTGAGTCAAGAGGCATCGTTCAAGTACTTCATCCTCGGTGCGTTCGCCTCGGCGTTCTTCCTGTTCGGCGCGGCCTGGGTGTATGGCGCGACAGGCACCGTCAACCTGACCCAGTTGGCGATGGCGGTGGGTGGCGGCGATCTGGCCCTGGACCCGGTTCTGTACACGGGTCTAGTCCTGATCGTGGTGGGCTTGGCCTTCAAGATCGGTGCCGCTCCTTTCCATATGTGGACCCCAGATGTCTATCAGGGGGCACCGACATCGATCACTGCGTTCATGGCGGCCTGCACCAAGATCGCGGCGTTCGGGGCGCTGATGCGGATCGTCTACACGGTGATCGCGCCGCTGGAATGGGACATCCGCCCAGCTCTGTGGACCGTTGCCATCGCGACGATGGTTGTGGGCACTGCCATAGCGTTGACCCAGTCGGATGTGGTGCGCATGTTGGCGTACTCCGCCATAGCCCACGCCGGGTTCATCCTGACCGGTGTCGTGTCGTTTTCTACGCTGGGGATCAGCGGGGCGCTGTTCTACCTGTTCGCCTACGGTTTGGCGACCGTGGGCGCATTCGCGGTGGTCAGCCTGGTGCGCGCCCGAGACGCCGAGGGAAACCTCGGCGGGGAGGCCCGCACCTTGGAGCGCTGGCGCGGTCTTGGCCGCACCAACCCCGTGCTTGCTGGAGCAATGACCTTGTTCCTGCTGGCCTTCGCGGGTATCCCGCTGACGTCGGGCTTTACCGGGAAGTTCGCGGTCTTTGCCGCTGCTTTCGCCGCCGATGCCGCGCCCCTGGCCATCGTCGGCATCGCCTGTTCGGCAGTCGCGGCCTGCTTCTACGCTCGCCTCATTGTCGCGATGTTCTTCTCTCAACCGAATGAGCTGAGCGCTGGCGGCATTCGAACCGAGGGGCTGACCGCCTTCGCGATCATTGTCGCGGCGTTGGCGACGGTAGTCTTGGGCGTCTGGCCTACCCCGATACTCGACTTCGCGGCGGGTGCCGCCCTCCTCCTGCCGTGACGCAACTCTGGGATTTCTTGGAAAGCCCGGAATCCAATTCGGGCTTGCCGACGAGTCCCGAAGACGCGGCCTTTGGCGAGGCCTTGAGCGTCCATTTGGGGGATGTGGAGCGCCGTCTGACTGAGGCGACCGCCAATGCCGATCCATTCATCGACGCGGCGTCAGGGCATTTGCTCAGAGCGGGTGGTAAACGCCTGCGTCCCTTGTTGGTCTTAGCTGCGGCCGAATTAGGGTCGGGTTTTTCCCGTCAGGTGGTGGACGCCGCCGCTGTCGTGGAACTCACCCATGTGGCTTCCCTATATCACGATGATGTGATCGACGCCGCGCCTTTGAGGCGAGGCGCGCCATCGGCCCATTCCAAATACGGCAACACAGTCGCAATCCTGACAGGCGATTTGCTATTCGCCCGAGCGTCGGCCATTGTAGCGGGCCTGGGCCCGGAGTGTGTGCTAATTCAGGCTGAAACGTTTGCGCGCCTTTGCCAAGGCCAAATCGATGAGACCGTTGGGCCGCTCCTTGGGGAAGATCCCATTGCCCACCACCTGGGGGTGCTGCGCGATAAGACCGCTTCCCTGATCGCGGCATCGGCGCACTTGGGCGCATTGTTAGGTGGATGCCCGCAGTCGGTTGTGGCGTCGGCAGTTGCTTACGGTGAAAAAGTGGGGCTGGCTTTTCAATTGGCCGATGACTTGATCGACCTAACCGCCGATCCCGTGCGTAGCGGTAAGACGCCGGGGACGGATCTGCGCGAACATGTTCCCACTATGCCCGCACTCCTACTCCAAGCGCAAGCGAAAGCTGATCGGGTGGCCGGGAACTCGGCATCGGACACCTGTCAATTGGCGCGGATACTGACCGGCGACCTGTCCGATGACGGCGCACTGGCCGATGCTGTAGCCCGCTTAGCCGGTCATCCAGTCATGGCCGAAGCGCGAGCCCTGGCCGTGGATTGGGCCGAGGCCGCGACAGCCGAGTTGACCCCGCTTGCGGACGGCCCGGCCAAGAAAGCACTGGTGGCTTTTGCGAGGCAGGCTACAGCGCGGCTCGGCTGAATCGTCGCAGGTGGCGCTCGCCAAACGGAGGCGCCACGGACACTATGCCCCCTGCCTGGGCTAGACCTTGACTTGACCTGAACGGGCGCCGCGAGTACGGTCCGTAGCGGTTGGTCGTGTCACCTGACACCCTGATCCGCGGAATGTCCGTACCCGTAACGCCCCTAAGTGCGCAACACGAATCCAAGGGTTGGTGTTGCGCCCCGAGTTCACGAAGGATTCCGATAGTGACGCGTAGCGCTAGATCGAAGACACTTGGTTCGCTGGCGGCAATAGCCTTGTTGACGGGCGGGGTGGCGGCGCTGGCAGCGGGGGCGGCCGGACCGTCAGCAGTTGTTGGGCAGGTCGTGGATCAGTCTGGCGAGCCGATCCGCAATGTGATCGTGTCGCTAGTGGGCGTGGTGTTCGATGAGGGCGGCGAAGGCGAATGGGCTGTTGTTGGCAACGCCAGATCCGATCCGCAAGGAGAGTACCGAATCGATGCCGAGCCCGCCGATGACTATCGGGTGCTGTTCGAAGGCGGTACCCGCTACGCCGACCAGTTTTACTTTGGCGCGCAACGCTTTGAAGACGGTCGCTACGTCGAAGTTCGCGAAAAGGGCGATACCCCGCTGGCCCGGGTCGCGCTAGAGGCAGCCGGTCGCATAGAAGGAAGAGTCACAGACCTGGGTGGCAACGGCATTGCGGGGATGGACGTAACCGCCTCACATGCGTGGAGCGGCGACGGGGTTGATGAATTCGAGAGCTTTGCTGTCGCGGATGCAACGGCCTCGACCGACCCTGAAGGCGGCTACGTAATCACCGGGCTGAGCCCAGGCGAATACGCCGTGGGTGTTGCGGGGAGCGAATCGTGGGTTGGACGGACAGGAAATGTCGATTCTCCAGTGGCGGTTGGGGCAGGCGATACCGTGGAGTTGTCCAATATCGCGTTGGTAGGCGCCGGAGGCCTGACGGGAACCGTTGTCGATTCGTGGGGCGAGCCCGTTGCTTCGATGGAAGTGGTGGTAGCGCCGTCGGACGCCGATGAAGAAACGCCGATTGTAGGCGAGGCCGAGACTGGCCAGGATGGCGTGTTCGAAGTTCTGGGCCTTGCCCCCGGCTCGTACATCGTTGGCTTCGCCGGAGACGATCGGAACTTGTCGGCCTACTATCCTGCCGCGGCGGGGCGCCAGGAGGCGGAACCGGTGGCCGTAGGGGCCGGTCAGCT
Source organism: Bifidobacteriaceae bacterium (assembly GCA_031268115.1). Classification (GTDB taxonomy): domain Bacteria; phylum Actinomycetota; class Actinomycetes; order Actinomycetales; family WQXJ01; genus JAIRRT01. Next base: position 2,100 of record JAIRXV010000164.1, on the reverse strand, counting down.
CGTGGACATGGGATTGGCGGCGTTGGCTCCGGCATCGTCCATTCGAGGCAAGGCTGTCGATCGGGCAGGGCAAGGCGTCGAAGGCGTAGAGGTTTCGGCGCAACTGCTGCTCGGCACGGACGATGAAGGCTATGAGGTCTTCCAACCGGTTGGACTGGGGGTCTCGGGCCCGGATGGTGCCTTCACCGTGCCCGGGCTGGGCCAGGGCACGTATATCTTGCGCTTCGACGCGGGCGAGCAGTGGGTCAGCGAATACCTCGGCAACGAGGAGTTCGAGGAGGACACCGCGCGCCTAGTGGTACCTGCCGGCCAGAGCGTTTCAGCCGGTCAGATGACGCTGACGCCGGCGGCGTGGGTGGTGGGGCGGCTGGTGGACGATTCGGGGGCAGGCGTTGAGGTAGCAACGGTCTCCGTCTTGGAGTACCGCGAGTACCTTGCAGATGACGCGGATTGGGATTTGGTGGCGACTGGGACCACCGATGAGGACGGTGCCTACGAGGTTGGTGGGTTGCTCGACAGGCAGTATCTGGTGGTGTTCGATATTGACCCGGACCTTGACGATTCCGACTTGGAGGATTCTGGGTCCGATGGCCCGCAGGACGCGGAATCGACGGACGGGACGGTTCAAAGCGAAACGCCAGACCGCAGCGAGGAGCCGGGGTCAGATTCCGCGCCGCCGCCCGCCGCGGATGGTGGGGAAGAGAGCGTCGAGCCGGGCACTGAAACGGTTGGCTACGTCGGCGTGAAGCCTATACGCGGTGAAGAAGTGGCGATTCCAGACATTGTCGCAAGCCGATCAAACAATGGCGGCACGGAAATAGGCGAACCGTCGCCTGAAGCATTTCTCGGCGTCACGATCCCGAGTGGCGGGTTCTATGATCCCGTGGGAATTGCCGTGTCTTCACCATCCGAGGGCAAGGTTGGTTCGCGCATGAAGGCCGCCAAGGCCAAGATTGCGATCAAGGCCGGGAAGCGTGCGGTCATCGAAGTTAGGGTGACGCCGCATGGCGCCACGAAGGGCGGCAAGATCTCAGCTAAAGTAGGATCCCGAATTGTGGCGTGGGGAAAGGTGAAATCAAACGGGAAAGCCACCGTGATCGTTCCCGCCAAATATCTAAAGAAGGGGACAAATACGGTGAGATTGAAGTTTGTCGGAGTCAAGGCTGTGAGGCCATCGAAGACAGCTGCGGTGACGGTGGTGGCAAAGTGAAGAGTCAGGCGGTTGGCCTTGCCGTGCGGCATCGTCATCCAGGCCGGGCGATAACCGGGTTGGGGGCAGTGATCGCACTGACGGTGCCGGCAATTGTGGCGGCCCCGGTCGCGGCTATCGCTGCGGAGTCCAACTCGGTGATCCTGCTTGAATCGCAGGAATACCAGGTCCCGGCCTCCGTGCGGCACATCGCTGTCATTGCCGCAGGCGGGCAGGGCGGGGACGGAGGCGATGCCGGTGATTCGGTGTTCGGCTCGGGTGGCCTTGGCGAGGTTGCGCGAGCTGAGCTCGACGTGGAGCCGGGTACACACCTCTGGGTCACGGTCGGCGCAGCGGGCGATGACGGTGAGAGCCCGGGGGCCGGAGGAGTAGGAGGCACCGCTGCGGTGGCCGCTTTCAACGGCGGTCCAGGGGGCCGCGGTGCCGGTGGCGCCATCGAGGGCGGTGGCGGTGGCGGTGGCGGTGCCGCTTCTGGTGCGCGTTTCAACGAGGCTGGCAGTACCGGCTGGATCGTGATCGCAGGCGGCGGTGGCGGCGGTGGCGGCGCCTCGGATTTCCCCGATGCGGATGATGTCGGCGCCGGCGGTGAGGGGGGACGTGGTGGTCTGCCCGGTGAACAGGGTTGGGGACTTGCCGGCGGAGGCCGAGGCGCGGTGGGGGCCACGCCTGGACCGGCCCAGGTGGGCACCGATGGCGTTGCGTCCACGTGCGGTGGCGGCGGTGGCGGCGGTGGCGGAGGCTACCCGACTGCCGGTGGGGGCGGCTCGGGTGGTGGGCGCGCCGGCCACGCCTGCGATGAGGCCGGCGGTGGCGGTGGCGGTGCGGGCGGACGGTCGGAGGTACTCGCGCCAGCGCTACCGGGATCGGTTGACGCGGACGAAGCGGAGAAT
>JAIRXV010000127.1 GCA_031268115.1 Bifidobacteriaceae bacterium | reverse complement strand
GGGGACCACCGCGCGGCCCCGGGCGTGCACAGCCGCCTTGTCGTCCAGCTCCCGCCGAAGGGCCGAGGCCAGTTCCACGGGTTTCACCTCACTCCGAGAAGTCATGGCGAAGGCTCCGTTGACTGCGCGCTCGACGCCCTTCTCGAAGCGGTCGAGGAAAGCCATACAGATGCCTCCTGATTGGTTGCACGCCGCGTGACCCAAGCAAGTCCGGGCACACGGCGCAGCGGGGACTCTTGCGTCCCCAAGTGGCAATCGTAACTGGCGCGTGACCCGAACCGCGCTGAGGCCTCCGGCGCGGCGGGGGAGCGAGGCCGCGAACAAGCAGGCGTGCTAGCCTTTTGCGGCGCGCGCGAGTGGCGGAATTGGCAGACGCGCACGGTTCAGGTCCGTGTGCCCGCAAGGGCATGGGGGTTCAAGTCCCCCCTCGCGCACATCGGTCCGGGCGCCCGTTTTCTTCCCGGTTAGCGGCGTCCTACCAGGGCGTGTTCGTAGGCGGCGATGACTAGCTGAGCCCTATCGCGTGCGTGGAGCTTGGCCAACAGGTTGCCGATGTGGGTCTTGACAGTCTTGATCGAGATGTTCGAAGCGGCGGCAATCTCGCTGTTGGACAATCCGCGCGCCACGAGGCCCAGAACCTCGGTTTCACGCCCTGTCAGGACATCGAGGCTACGTGGCGTTCCGCTGACGGGGTGGGCTATGTAGTGCTCGACAAGGCGGGTCAAGATAGTCGGAGCGAACAGGGTCTCGCCGGCGTGAGTGCGCCGGATCGCGTCCAGAAGCTGATCGGGTTGAGCGTCTTTGAGGATGAATCCGCTGGCTCCGGCCAAGAGCGCCCTATAGACGTATTCGTCCAGTTCAAACATGCTTAGGATCAGTATGCGAGTGGCCCTCAGTGCGGGATCGGAAACAATTTGGTGCGTCGCCTCGATCCCGTCGCCGCCAGGCATGCGGATGTCCATCAGGACAACATCGGGCGCCAGATCGCGGGCAAGGCGAACCGCCTCAGTGCCGGTGGCCGCGTTGCCCACCGTGGCAAGATCGGCGGTGGCGTCCACAAGGAGGCCAAGGCTGTGGCACAGGAGAGGCTGGTCGTCCGCGATGAGCACGCGGATCGAGGCGTCACTCGGCGAGACGGTCACAGGTGGCCCCTTCGGGAATGTGAGCGGTCACGAGCCAACCGCCGTTCGCTGCCCTGGCCCGGATGGCGCCGCCGATGGCGGTCACTCGCTCCCGTAGGCCGTCCAGACCTCGGCCGGCGCCCGGCTCGGCGATCCAGCCTGGGACCGGACCGGCGTCTTGGACCTCCACTACGATGCCGGGACCGCCGCCGCGGACTTGGACGCTGACTCTGGTAGGGCCGGCATGCCGAAGGGAGTTGTGCAGCGCCTCGCGGACCACCGCGCACGTGGTGTCTTGGCCCTTAGGCGAGACCCCACCAAGGGCGGCCAGGTCCAGCGTCGCCGAGAGCCCGCCATCGTTGGCCTCCTGGACTATGCCAGGCAAATCCTCGATGGTATCCGCCGGTTGCCGCGAAAGGGGGCCGGGCGTCCGCAGCACGGCGAGCATGCGGCGCAGTTCCGTCGTGGTCTGCCTTGAAGTGCGCTCGATATCGGCCAGGGCGCGTTCCCGCTCGGCCTCGCCTGCGGGACCGCGCACTCGGCGTGCGGCGGTGGCCCGGACCGTGATGAGGCCCAGCCCGTGCGAAGCCAGATCGTGCAGGTCGCGTGCGATCCGAAGGCGTTCGGCCTGTGTCGCCCGTTCAGCCGCCCACTGCGCGAGCGCGTCCTCATAGCGCCGCCGCTGTGAGCGGACACGGACCAACACCCACGCGGTGACCAGGCCGATAAAGGCCGCTGTTGCACCAAGCGCGATCCAGCCCGAAAGGGGACCATAGAAGCCCACGCAGATGGAGGCGAGGGCGAGGGTGGCAAGGCCCGCCACCCCGGCGATCCAGGCCCGCGAGCGCCAGGCCGGCCGGGCAGTTTCCACGGCCAAAGTCTAGGACGGTGGTGAAACACCACCGTCCTCGATGTTAGCTGCCGCGTTTCAGCAGGTCAGAGCTACGCTCTTCCCCGCTGACGCGGTCGGACGCCGGTTATTCACCGGCGTCCTAGGAGACTGTCGGATAAAGCCGAAATCGGGCATTTCCCCGAGACATCACCGCAGGTCAGAGCGTTGCGGTTATCCACGAAACGGCTTTGTCCGACAGTCTCCTAGGTGTCCCCGGTGTGTGCGAGGCCGACGCTTGAGGTGACTTTCCGAGGTGGAAGGCCACGGACGGCATCGGACTTGGGTCCGAGCGACCTGGGTCCGAAACGGCCCCTCCAAGTCCAGACCAGGGCCCGATGCCAACATGCGAGACGCATGATGGCATGGTGGCGTGATCTCAATCGTTGGTGTCACGAAACGGCACGGACCCCGAACCGTGTTGGCGGATGTCACCTTCCAGGCCCTGCCTGGGCGCGTGACCGCGTTCTTGGGCCCCAACGGCGCCGGCAAGTCCTCGACGCTGCGTATCCTGCTTGGCTTGGACCGCCCCTCAGCGGGTACTGCGCTCATCGACGGCTGCCAGTATCGGAACCTATCCGAACCGCTGCGAACGGTCGGGTCCATGCTTGAGGGCTCGGGTTCGCACCGCTCCCGCACGGCCCGCAACCATTTGGCCTGGATCGCCCAGGCGAGTGGCATCCCGAAGCGCCGGGTGGATCAAGTCCTGGCGCAGGTGGGTCTGGCCGATGCCGGCAGGATGCGGGTCGGTCGGTTTTCCCTTGGCATGGGGCAACGACTCGGTTTGGCGGCGGCACTCCTGGGGGAGCCGGCGGCGCTGGTGTTGGACGAACCAGTCAACGGACTCGATCCCGAGGGAATCAGGTGGGTTCGAGGCCTGCTTCGCGCGCACGCCGATGCCGGCGGAACAGTGTTGCTCTCTAGCCACCTTATGAGCGAGGTTGGCGAAATCGCCGACGATTTGGCGATCATCGCCGGTGGGCACGTTGTGGCCGCGGGACCCATCGGCCGCGTTACCGCGGGCTATGCCTCCCTGGAGGATGCCTATTTTGCGCTCACTGCCCCACCCCAGGGTGACCGGCGATGAGTCCGGCTGGGCCAGGCGGCCGGCCCGACCAGTCCCCGTCCCGCTGCCAAGTCTCGCGCGGGTTGGCAGTTGCCTTGCTGCGTCTGGTCGGGGCGGAGCTGCGCAAGATCGCCACCCTTCCATCGAGTTGGATCGCGGTCGGTGTTGCCGCCGTGGGTTCGCTCGGGATCACCCTGCTCAACTCCAGCACGGTTCGCGGGGCGGTCGAGAAGGGCCAGCTCGACGCAGTCGCCTACACCACGCCGGCTGAGGCCGTTTTCTCGGCGGCGCCAATCGGCACCGTTGGGGCGGTCGTCCTTGGAGTAGTCGCAATCAGCAGCGAATACACCGCGAACAGCACGGGCGCTGGGGCTGGGCGGCAGATCGCCGCCACCTTGACCACCGCGCCGAACCGGCTCGCGGTACTCGGAGCGAAGGTGCTTGCTACGGTCCTGTCGGTGGTCGGCATGGCCGTGATCGCGGTTCCAACAAGTCTGGTCGCGGCGTATCTAGCGTTCGGTGAGCCCATCGCCTCCACCGATCTGGCGGACACCGCTGCGCGGTCTGGCGGGGTAGCGATCTACTGGACACTGACCGCCCTGATGGCGCTTGCGGTGACAGCGGTGACCCGCTCCGGCATCGTCCCCCTCATTGTCTTCATTGTGAACAGCTCCCTCGTGTCGGTTTCGTTCCTGTTGACAAGGTTGACGTGGCTGGCCTATTACCTGCCCGATGCCGCAGGGATCAGGTTGTTCGGTCGGGACACGCTTGGTCTGTTCGACAGAGCACTCGATCCGCTGACAGGCGGGCTCGTGATGGCCGCTTGGACGCTGACGCTTCTGGCCGCCTCGGCCGCGGTGCTGACCTGTCGCGATGCGTGAACGGCCGCGGCCGCCAGCCCCCGGCCGGTCGGCGCCGGACGCGTCAGCCCCCGGCCCCCCGCCGCGCATTCGACCGCCCCACGCCACTCGGGTCGAAGTCCCGTCTGCGTTCGGCAGGCTCGCGCGGGCCACTGCCGCGGAAATCGTCAAGCTCCGCGGACTGCCAAGCGTGAGCGTCACTGGGTTCGCCACGATGATCTCCTCCGCAGCGATAAGCGGGGCCCTCGCGGCCTCAGCTCCACCCGGTTCCCCCGCGATCCCTCTCGCCGTTCAAGGCGTCGCGTTCTGCCAGGCCGGACTGATCGCTCTAGGAGTCCTCGCTGTCGGCACCGAATACGCCGGCTGTCAGATCGTCACCACTTTGGCGACGATCCCGAATCGAACCCTACTGCTGGTGGGCAAAGCCACCGCCTATCTGATTGGAGCGGCGGCCATGGCGGCGGCCGCCATCGGCGCCGGGCTCGCAGCGGCGTGGGCGATTCTCGCCGGGTGGGGTGCCACCGCAGTGGACTGGGGCCCGGTCTGGCCCATGGTTGGGGCCGCGGTCTATCTTGTGGCGATGGGGCTGCTCGCCTTCGCCGTAGCGACCCTTTTGCGTTCACTCATCGCGCCGCTAGTTGGGATGAGCAGCCTGGTGTTCGTTGTCTCGCCGCTGCTTACTGGCATCGGCCAGTACGGCCACTGGCTACCCGACCAGGCCGGTGCCCTGCTCTACGGGCAAGGCGACGGCACCGCGCGAACGCCCGTTGCCGGAGCCCTCGTTTTGGCGGGTTGGATCGCGGCCGTCATGCTTGCCGCGGGTGTCAGGTTCTTCAGGCACGACGCCTGAGGGTTCCGGGTTTTCGAGTACCCGCGGCGCTTTGGAGTGTCGAGGGGTATTGGCCGAGGAGGCCGACATCTCATCGCCCCAGGGTTTCGGCCTTGCGGGGACCCTACGCGAGTGGTTTGGGTCGATGTCCCGAAGTTGGCGCGAGACGTCCCAGGGTTTCGGCCTTGCGGGGACCCTACGCGAGCCGCGTACCGCTACGCCGCGTCGAACAGGGCCAGCCAGGCCTCGGCTAAGAGACGGTGGCCCTCGGCTGTTGGGTGAACGCCGTCATCGGCCAGAGCACGCGACCTGCCGGCCGCCGCAGCCGCTGCCGCGAACATGCCGTCCGCGGGGATAAGCGCGGCGCCAAAGTCCAACGCCGCGCGGCGGACCACGGCAATCCGGGGATCGAGGTCGGACCGCCAGAACCACTGTTCGGGGCTCACCGGGACAACAAACGGCTCGATCAAGATCAGGCGCACTGCGGGGCACGCGGCCACAATGCGAGTCAGGATGGTCCGATAGCACTCGGAGTATTGAGCGGCGGTGGTGGTCAGGCCCGAGTCGAAGCGGCGCCACGTGTCATTGATCCCTACCAGCAACGAAACCACCGTGGGCGCGAGGTCGAGGCAATCGGGCCCCAGCCGAGCCAGGACATCCTGCGCGCGGTCACCGCCAACGCCCCGGTTGAACACCGCGATTCCCGCTAAAGCGGGCCGCGCGAATAACCTCGCCGCCGCGGCGGCCGCGTAGCCAGCCCCCAAGTCGGCGCCATCCGCCCGGTTCCTATCGGCGTCGGTCACCGAATCGCCAAGGAACAACACGCGGTCACGCGGGGAGAGCGCCAGATTCACGCGGCGATCATAGCCGCTTCGGGTCAGACCCGATGGGGCCCACTTGTGCGGCAACCCAGCGGCCAGCGGGCACCGCACGATGTTTAGATGCCGTTCGTGGTTGAAACGCTGACGTTTGAGCCGAGTTTCCGAGACGGAAAGTGGCGAGCGGTTTGACGGTTCGAGACGAAGCTCTATTGGAGGGCTGGTGAATGGTCGAGCGAAGCGTGTGTCGGCTGGGGTCGGGTGACGGCGCGTGTCGGCTGGGGTTGGGTGACGGCGCGTGTCGGCTGGGGTCGGGTTCGGCGCGTGTCGGTCGGGCTAGGCGAAGCTGACGTCGGTCGGGCTAGGCGAAGCCCGGACTAGGCGAAACGCGGCCGCTGGTGTGGGGTGGTGGCGTTTTCGCGACCCTCTTGGGGCCGGTGGGGAGGAGGCGCTGCGATCAGGTGGTTGCAGACGTACCCGCACTGGTCACGGCACATCCGTCTTGACCGCAGCGATCGTTTCGCTGCGGCGTTCGTAGGCCGACAACGCCGGCTTGGGCCAGTGGGCGCAGACCGGCC
>JAIRXV010000096.1 GCA_031268115.1 Bifidobacteriaceae bacterium | reverse complement strand
CCCAAACGAACGGATGCCGGGAGTATCGATCACCCAGCCGCCCCCGGGCAGCGCCAGCGCGATGACGTTAGTCGAGGTGTGCCGCCCTCGGCCAGTGACCTCGTTGACTCCACCTGTCGCTCGGCCCGCACCGGGCACCAGCGCGTTGACCAGGGTGGACTTGCCCACGCCGGAATGCCCCACCAGCACCGAGACCCGCCCCGCCAAGAGGTCGCGCACGTCCGCCAGCCCGGCTGGGTCGAGCGCCAAGGCGTCCGTTGCCTCGGGACCGCCTGGGCCGGCATCGTCGGGTAGACCGGTCGCCACTACCCGCATCCCCAACGGCACGTACAGCCCTTCCAGTGCCGCGCGTTCGGACGCCGCCAAATCCGATTTCGCCAGGCACAGCACCGCGTCCATGCCGGCGTCGTAGGCGGCGACGAGGCACCTGTCGATCAGCCGCGGACGGGGCGGCGGATCGGCCACCGAGGTCACCACCACCAGTTGATCCGCATCGGCGACGATGACGCGCTCCGCCGGATCGTCATCGTCTGGGCTGCGGCGCAGGACGCTCGTGCGCGGTGCCACGCGCACGATGCGCGCAAGGCTCCCTTCGCAGCCCGAAACGTCGCCCACCAGGTAGACCTGATCTCCCACCACGATCGAGGCTCGCCCCAACTCGCGTGCCTTCATCGCGGTGACTGGCCGCGCCTCCGGCTCGATTGCGCCGGCCGGCGTCTCGACGATGGCGGTGTACCGTCCGCGATCGGTCCGCACCACTCGGGCGGGCACGGCAGCGGCGTGGTCGGGTCGCTGCTTGGTGCGCGGCCGCGACCCGCGCGGACCGGGCCTGATCCGCACATCGGACTCGTCCAACGCACGCCAATCCCCGCGTCTCACCATGGCCCGTTCACCATCGCCGTCCAGCGTTCGGGGAAATCCGGCAGGGTCTTGGCGGTCGTGGCCACGTCGCGGATGGTTACACCGGGCACCACCAGGCCGATGACGGCCGCGAACGTAGCCATCCGATGGTCGCCATACGTCTCGACGGCGCCGCCGTGGAGCGGCGCTGGGACAATCTCCAGGCCGTCGGGCAATTCTCGCGCTCGACCGCCGAGCCGGTTGATTTCACGGGTCAACGCGGCCAAACGGTCGGTCTCGTGCCCTCGAAGGTGGCCGATGCCGGTCAGTCGACTTGGCGTTGTGGCGACCGCGGCTATGGCGGCCAACGTGGGCGCCAGCTCGCCGGCCGCGCCGAGGTCGAGATCCACACCGCGGGGCCGATCCGGGCCTAGGACGGTCAGCCCGTCCGGGGTCCACGAAACATCGGCGCCCATCGCCGCCAGGAACTCCCGCAGCAGATCTCCGGGCTGAACCGTGGTGGACGGCCAATCCACCGCTGTGACCCGCCCGGCCGTTACCACGCCCGCGGCCAGGAACGGCGCCGCGTTCGACAGATCGGGCTCGATCCGCACGTCCCGGCCTCCAAGGCGCCCACCCACCCGCCACCCGTTGGGGATCGGTTCGGCGTGGGCCCCGAACTGCCGCAGAGCCGCAAGAGTCATCTGGACGTGGGGCGCGGACGGCACCGGCCCCGGCGCCGTCACGTCCAGGCCGCCAAGGGCCGGGGCCGCGAGCAGCAGGGCCGAGAGGAATTGGGAAGACGCCGAGGCATCGACGCCTACGCAGTGGTGTTCGACTCCGCCGATTCCGTGAACTGCGAACGGCAGACGTCCGCGACCGTCGTCTTCGACGCGCACACCCAAGGCGCGCAGCGCCTCGATCAGCGGACCCATCGGGCGGCGGCGGGCGGCAGGGTCGCCGTCGAATTCCACGGGTTCGCGCGCCAGTGCCGCTACCGGTGGGAGGAACCGCATGACCGTACCGGCCAGTCCGGTCTCGATCCGAGCGGGGCCCGCGATCGGTGCGGGGGCGACGGTCAGCCCCGGGCCATGACCGCTCTGGTCCGTGCCGGGGAGCGGCGGCCGACCGAGCGGATCGGTTCCCTGGGCGGACGGGTGGGGGCCGGCATCGTCCACGTCGATGCGGGCCCCCAAAGCCGCCAAGCCGGCGATCATCAGCTGCGTGTCGCGAGATATCAGGGCCCCGCTCAGGTGGGACGGCGAATCCGCCAAAGCGGCCAACACCAAGTAGCGGGCGGTCAACGACTTCGAGCCCGGCAAACACACCGAGGCGTCGATCCGAGTTGAGGCGAACGGCGCCGGCCACGGATCGCGCGTCACAAACGCTCCCCTACGCCTTGCGAGGGGCTCGGCGCACGGCGGCCAAACGGCGGGCATCGCGCGCGGACGTATCCGTCGCAATCAGCAGGGCGGCCCCGGTCAGGGCGACCCGTGTCAGAAAACCGGCCAGCACCTCGCGCCGGCGCTCCGGGTCGCGTTCAGACCAAAACGGGTAGCCCGCCTCGGCGACCACCCCCAGGACGATGGCGGCACTCGCCCCCGCGAGGCGCGGTACCACCCCCAAGGCGATCGCGGCCCCGGCCGCCGCGAGCCCCGCCCCTGCGGTGCGCACCATTGCGGCCGGGGAATCGGGCAGGCCCGTTGCCCCCGAGAGACGTTCCGCGAAAGGCGCGGCGAGTTCGGCGTGAGGTTCCGGATGCCGTACAACGCCGATCCCCTCGGCGATGAACCAACTGGCGACAAATCTGCGAGCGATGCCCCGAAGCAGTTTCATACCCCTTGCTTACTACGGTCTTGGCGATTTGGCGAGCCCGGGTACCAAACGGCGCACTGGATGGCACTCGGGGTGGCGCTAGGATCGAGGCGATGTCCCGATCCAGCCCGCCTCTTGCGACCGACGCGGACACCCATGCCCCCGATGACTCGGCCGCAGCGGATCCGCCGGATGAGGTCTACGATCCGCGCGCCGAAGAATCCGCGTTGGAGCGAGCCGCCCGATTCGAAGCCGACGCCCTGCAGTACATCGACCAGCTCTATTCCGCGGCGCTGCGGATGACCCGCAACGCGCCCGATGCCGAGGACTTGGTCCAGGACGCCTACGTCAAGGCGTTCGCGGCATTCGCCCAATACAAGCCGGGCACAAACCTGAAGGCGTGGATGTTCCGCATCCTGACCAACACGTTCATCAACTCGTACCGCAAGAAACAGCGCGAGCCCCTCCAAACCCAGTCGGATGAGATCGAAGACTGGCAGATCGCCCGGGCCTCCTCCCACAACGGAGGACTGAAATCGGCGGAAATCGAAGCCCTGGACCGACTACCCGATTCGGACGTCAAAGACGCACTCGCTGCCCTGCCTGAGGACTACCGGATGGTGGTCTTCTACGTGGACATCGAAGGGTTCTCCTACCGCGAGGTGTCGGAGATCATGAACACGCCCATTGGGACGGTCATGTCGCGGTTGCACCGCGGACGAGCACAGTTGCGTAACATGTTGGCTGACTACGCGAAGGAGCGAGGGGTGGGAAGATGAACAGACACTCGGAGGCCTCGGTGTTGGCGGCACACGCCGCACTCAAGTGCCACGAAGCCATGGCGAAACTGCATCGCTACATCGATGAGGAACTCACGCTCCACGAGCTGGAACACATGCAGGCGCACCTCGACGAGTGCCGGAACTGTTGGAACGAACTGCGGATGGCCCGCGGTCTGCGCGACTTGCTGCGCCGCTCGTGCACCGAAAAGGCCCCAGACGAGCTGCGTTCGCGCGTCACCGACCGGATCGCCACGCTGCGCCGGGAATTGGCCACCCCGACCCCGTGACCGCCCACAGGAGCGGGCGGAGTTGAACGTTCCCGCTCTGCACGGCGGGCCAGAGGCGACACCCCAAGGAGTGTTAGGCGTTAGGCCGCTTGCCGTGATTGGCGGCGTTGCCCTTGCGGGTGCGGCGCTTGCGAGCACGTCGAGACATGTGAGGCTCCTAACGGGTTAGGCGGCGGCGCTGGGGCGCACCCGCCGTGAGAGGCCCGATGTCGGCCCGGACCGCAGACTATCTTGCCACACGCGCAGCGGACCACTCCTCGGCCGCCGGTTCCTCGACCCCCGCCCACGAATACCAACCCGAGTGAAGCACCAGCCAAGCGATCAGCCCATAGCCAGCCTGACCGGGATGGAAACCATCGCCCGTGGCCATATCCGCGATCCACTGATCGTGTGAGACCAAAGGGGAAAACGTATCGATGTAGCGGATTCCCCGCCGCTCGGTGACATCTTTGAAGGCTCTCGAAAGCGCCGCGATCTGGTCGTTCTGCGGACCGCGACCCGGCGGTGGACCCACCACCCACGTGGGAAGTTTGCGCCGCAACGCAGCGTCGAGCATGTCCGCCAAACCCAAGCGCGACCTGGCAACGGACACTTCGGCCGCCAGATCGGCCGTCCCCGGGGCAACGATCAGACGATGCCGGTACCCCAACGTCAAACGCCTGCCCACCTCCTGGGACCACCGCTGCGCCATCGTCTGCGTGGTCTCCATTGGCACCGCCAGCGTGAGGAACGTGGCGGGAGGATCGGCCAAAGTCTGGGCCGCGACGCGCCCCACCCAGCCTTGGCCGCGCGGATCTCCGACTCCCGCCACCAAGTCGCCTCCGACCACGCACACTTGCAGGGCTGCCTCCCCCATGCTTGCCTCCTTGCCCAACCGATTTGCCCGCGCGCAGCAACTCTACTCAGTTGTGTCCGTCAATCAGTGGTGTCGGTCTAACAGTCTGGTCCATCGAATCGCCGGTGAGGACCATTGGCCCGCCGCGAGTCCGTTCCTCGGCCACCTCGGGGGGCCCGTGCCCCGGCCATCCCGGCCCGATTACCCGGCGACCAAGGACCCAACTAACCTTGGGGGCGATGTCTGGGAACGCCATCGTCCAAACGCCGCGCACGTATGCCGTGCGGACCTTGGGCTGCCAAATGAACGCCCACGATTCGGAACGGATCGCGGGGCTGCTGGAGGAAGCCGGGTACGTGAGGGCGCCGCAAGACGGAAACTCCATGGCCGACGGCGAGACAACCTCTCTGCCGCGGGCGGACGTAGTGGTTATCAACACGTGCGCGGTCAGGGAAAACGCCGCGACTCGACTGTACGGGAACCTCGGGCAGCTGGCGCGGGTCAAAGCTAACCACCCCGGTATGCAAATCGCCGTGGGCGGGTGCCTGGCCCAAAAGGACCGCGAAGGGATCCTTCAGCGGGCCCCCTGGGTGGACGTTGTTTTCGGGACCCACACCATCGGCTCGTTGCCCGCACTGCTCACCCGGGCGGCCCACAACCACACCGCCCAAATCGAGATCGCCGAAGCCCTGACCGTGTTCCCATCCACCTTGCCGACCCGGCGCGAATCGGTCTACGCCGCTTGGGTGTCCATCTCGGTGGGCTGTTCCAACACTTGCACGTTCTGCATCGTGCCCTCGCTTCGCGGACGCGAGCGCGATCGGCGTCCCGGGGAGATTCTCGCGGAAATCGAAGCCTTAGTGGCCGATGGCGCCATCGAGGTCACGCTGCTCGGTCAAAACGTCAACTCTTACGGGGTCGAATTCGCGGACCGAGGTGCGTTCGCGTCGCTGCTTCGAGCCGCCGGCGCCGTGGAGGGACTGGAACGGGTCCGGTTCACCTCACCCCACCCGGCCGCGTTCACCGACGACGTGATCGCCGCCATGGCCGAGGTCCCCACCGTCATGCCGCAACTGCACATGCCGCTGCAATCCGGCTCGGATCGCGTGCTTCGCGCCATGCGCCGGTCCTACCGGCGCGACCGATTCCTGCGAATCTTGGACCGGGTACGCGAGGCGATACCCGAGGCGGCGATCTCGACGGACGTCATCGTCGGGTTTCCTGGGGAAACCGAAAGCGACTTCGCGGACACGTTGGAGGTTGTACGCGAGGCGCGGTTTGCCTCGGCGTTCACGTTCTTGTATTCGCCGCGGCCGGGAACGCCAGCAGCGGATATGCCCGCCCAAGTCCCCGCCGAGACCATGAACGAACGCTACCGCCGGCTGGTCGCGCTGCAAGAATCGATCAGCGAGGAGGAAAACCGACTGCAAGTGGGTCGGTCGGTCGAGGTGATACTTTCCGACGCCCCCGGAAGAAAAGACGCGGCGACCCGGCGCATGTCGGGGCGAGCGCGGGACGGGAGGCTGGTACACGTTGGGTTTGCGGGGGAGACCGGCCCCGCGCTGCCGCGCCCCGGCGACATCGTTGAGGTCCGCGTCACCGGGAGCGCACCGCACCATCTGATTGCCGACTGCCTGGTGGCGCCGAACGTGAAACGAA
>JAIRXV010000070.1 GCA_031268115.1 Bifidobacteriaceae bacterium | reverse complement strand
CGCTCATGGTGAGTTTTGCCGAGCATGTGGATACGTGGCTTGGTGGAGCACTGGGCGGCCAAGGCGGGTAATCTGCGTGTTCCGCCCGGTGTGTACGTGCTGGGGCAGGTTTATGTCGATCAGGGCATGTTCTGGGAAAGCGATCCGCATGTCGTACCAGTGCGCGCTGGCAAGACCGTTGATCTGACTTTCGCCTATCACGCCACCGATCTCAGCGAAACGAACCTGGACGCTCTGGACCTGACGCTCACTCCAGAAACCCGCGCGGGAGCACCGATAACGGCCAGCGTCACCAAGCTCGGGGCATTCGCGGACAAGCAGCCGATCATCGCCTACTACTGGACGGATGGGGTAACCGTGCTCGGCGAGCGCGAAACGCACCTCGGCATCCTCGCCGTGGGTGACAGTCCCGGTGCCCAAGCTGCCAGCGCGAGTTCGATTCTCGTCACCCGCTCCAGTCAGTGCAGCGGGTTGACACCGACGCCCGCGGTTGACAGCCAAACGAAGTCCTGGACAGTCTCCAACGCCCAGTATCGGTCGCGGTGCGCCCGCTCCGCTTGTTTCCAGCCCATCCAGCTTCGTGGTTCCCGAGCACCAGGTGCTTGGCCCCAGGGAGGAACGCGATAAGCGAGACCGCCCGGAAACCTGCGCTCGCTCCGCGAGCGTGTAGGCGAAGCTGCCAGACGCATCGCCGCAGCCGGCCGACACACCCGCCCACACCGATTTGGCCGTTCCCCACCTGAAACTCGACTGGTGGTATCGGGGCTGGTTCTTGGGGTGGGGTTTGGGGGAATTCCCCACGATCTCGGTGGGCTACTACCGGTTCTTCACCATTTGGAAGAGTTGGCGCTCCGCAATGGTCCAGGTGCCGAGAAGGGTCCCCACCGCGGCGCCGGCCGCCGCGCAAACGACGGCCATCGCGCCGGCCGCCGCGGCCGGGCCCGGCGGCTCGGGGTTGCCGGCCAGCGCGGCGATGAGGACCACGGGCGCAGCGACAGCTGCGGCCGGCAGGATCCAGCAGGCCGCCTCGGCGAGCATCGTCCAGCCCTGTGTTGCCCAGCTCAGGCCGCAGTGGCGGGAGTCGGCCAATTCCAGGCGCCGCACGCGGATCAGCACGAACCCAGCGGCAAGGCTCGCGGCGCCAGCCAGGGCGACGCCCGGCGCTCGGGCCACCTCGGCGAAGCGGGCGGGACCGTCGAACTGCTCGCCGAGAGTCGAGTTGAGCTGGGCGAACGTCGGGTTGACGGCCTTGGAGCCGTCGATCCGCAGCGGCTCGACAGCCACCGCTAGACGGGACACCTCGTAGGTCGCTGGCCACAGCTCGGCCCAGCACGAGTCAAGAGCCAGACCATCAGGCGCCGGGACGGGGGCGAGAACCGCGAAGCTCAAGTCCTGCTGACGGCCGTCTTCCGGGAAGGTGTAGAGGCCCGCGACCCGGACCTGGCCGCCAGCCGGGATCGCGAGATCCGGCCACGGCCCCTCCGGGGCCAGCCCGAGCGCCTCAGCGGTCGCCTCGGGCAACCAGACGCCGCTGACCCCGCCGCCGTCAGGGTTGGCGCGGGCGGCACCGATCACCGACAGCAGGTCGATGAAGCCGACGCTGACCTCGAAAAGCGGGATGGCCCGCGACGGCGAGACGGCGAACCGCACCCCCTGTGCCACCGGCCTCAATGCGCCGGCGGCCTCAATCCCGGGGTAGGTGGCGAGGGAGTCGCAGACGGCGCCATCGACCACCATCTCCATGGTCATGATCGCGGTCGAGGCTCCGGCGGTGCGGAACTCCCGGGCCTCTTGTGACAGATCCACCACCCCTCGGGCGGCCCAGACGCCCGACATCGCCATTATCAGCGCCAGGACGCCGGCGGCGAGCAGCGGACGAGCGACGCCTGTGGAGACATCGCGCCACGCCTCCCGGACCACCTCCCCCGGCTCCATCCGGTCCCGGGGCGCACGCCGCGGCCGGGCGGACCTGGAGTAAGCGGGCGGGGGTGCGCCATCGTCCGCGGACCGGCGCCGTCTCATGTCGCCACCCCCGCAGGCACGCCCCTGACATCGATCGTCCGGTCACAGGCCGCCTGCGTCGCTAAGTCGTGGGAGGCGACGACGACGATGGACCTGGTGCCGGCGAGCTCGCCGAGGACGCGGTTAACGGTTGCGGCGGACGCTGGGTCGAGCTGGGCGGTCGGCTCGTCCACCAGGAGTAGATCGGCGCCCTTGGCGACCGCTCGGGTGAACATAAGCCGCTGGGCCTCCCCGCCGGACAGCGCCCCAAACGGGCGATCGGCGACGGCGGCGAGGCCGAACCGGTCGAGCAGCTCGGCCGCACGGGCGTCCGCGCCGGGCCGGCGCGTGCCCTGGACAAGGAACGGCAGCGCAACGTGGTCCAGCGCAGACCGGCGGGCCACTCCGACCGGGGACTGGAAGACCCAAGCGACCGTCACGACCCCGTTCCGGCTGACCGTGCCAGCCGTGGGAGCGCGCCAGCCGGCCAGCACCTCCAACAGGGTCGACTTGCCTGACCCGGAGGGGCCCGTCAGGGAGACGAGATCGCCCTGGGTCAAGTCGAAGCTCAGACCCCTGAACAGTTCAACATCCGGGCGAAATCGGACCACCAGGTCGCGGCAGGTCAGGTGCATGGCGGCGCGTCTGGGCCAGGCCTGGACTCAACCCGCGTGGGCAGCGGATCCGCAGCCGCGTAGGTGGTGCCGAGCTGGGAGGCCATGATCCGCACGGCCAGCGGGGTGATCGCCGAGCCGTCGGCCGCGAGCACGCATGCGGTGTCGCCGTCGATCGCGTAGAGCGCGCCTGGGGGCAGGGCGACAACGGGGATGGGTTCTGCCAGGCGCCACTCGATGGGCAGGGCCTCAGCGGCCTCGCCGCTCGTGGTGGCGGAGGCAGCGGTGAACCAGCGGCTGGACTCGATCGCCGCGAGGAGATCGGGGGCGGTGCTGCGGCCCGACGCGTCCACGGCCCCCTCGATGTCGCCCGTGGACAGGATGCGGGCGCCAGCCACGGCGTCCGCTGGGGGCTCCACTTTGATCGCCGCGAGGTTGCCGCCAGTTTCCACCAAGGGGGTGCCCGCCTCGTAGCGGGCGCCTAGGGCAACGGGGCAGGCGCTCACCGTAAGAGACGGTTCGGGCAGCCATAGCAGCTGGGCGAGGCCGAGGCCCACGGCGGGTTCCGCCGCCGAGGCAGCGCTTTCGGCCCCAGTCCCGGCACTTCCGGCCTCCGAGACGGCTCCACCAGCCTCAGTCGCGGCGCTGTCGGTCTCAGGGGCGGCGCTGTCAGCTGCGGTGGCGGCCGGGGAACCCGCTTTGAGGGCGGCGAGGGCCGCCATCGTCGGGGCGTCCAACGTGCCCGATGCCGACACGTCGTGGCCAAGTGCAGCCAGGGCTTCCTGTAGGCCGGCGACATCGGGGCCAGTCGTGCCTGCGGCGAAGTCGCGCCAGGGTGGGGCCGGCAGGTGGAGGGCGACGAGGTCGGTGCCGTCGACTTGGGCTGGATAGTCGCCTGATTCGATGACATCCCCGGGCGTGCAATCGGACCGGACCACGGTGCCCGAAACCTGCGCCGCCAAGGTGCGGGCCTGTGCGACTTCGAACTCCACCGCCAACTGGCGGGCGTCAGCTGCGCCGGACCGCTCTACCTCGACCACGCCCTGGGCGGCGGGCCGCTTGAGCGTCGCGGGTGCCGACCCCGGCGCGAAGACCGCGCCCAAGCACACCCCCAACCCGGCCGCCGCAACGGCGATCAGGATTACGGCCCGCACGCGGACAGTCATCGCGTATTGCCTACCTTTGCCTATTGGACCGTGGCCGAAGGCGAGGGACCCACCACAAGCGGATCGTCCTCAATCAGCGAAAGCGGGTCTTCCTGGCATTCACCCACCTCGTTGCTCTTCGGATCCGTCCCGCCTGGGAACTTCAAGTCCGGCTCGACAGCGTATTGGGTGTGCTGCGTTCCGTCCGAGTTTGCGGTAATTTGATCGAACGCCCGGCTCATGACCTCTTTGTATTCAGTGACCGTATATCCCTCCGGGACAAGTCCTTCACGCACCAGACACTCCACAGTCAACTCATCCCAGTCGCGGTTGTCTGGGTTCCGCTCCATCGTGCCCACCAGGTAATTGATCGGCGCGTAATACCGGCTCTCGCAGTCCCGCACTTCGTCTCTATGAGCCTCCACCTGTGCTGTCGGGGCCGTGTACGTCTCAATGGCCAAGGACGACAGCATCACACCGACATCGGCTACACAGTCCGAGAACAAGCTCAGGGCTTCGGAGATCTCACCTTGCGAAATCACATGGTCAGTGAGGACTTCGCGGATGAAATCACTGTCAGTCGCGGCGATCTCGGCCTCGAACTCCGCGGCAAAGGGATCACTGTTGGTCTCGCGATCATCTTGCGAGGCGCAACCCGCGAGGGCAACGGACATGGCAAGGCACACCGCAGCGGCGAACCGATTCATAATGCCCCGTTCCAAAGATGTAGCCGGCAGTCACTGCGACGTGTGTCACAGGGTCAAGCATCGACATGCGACACCCGCGACGGCTGGAACGGATGGGACTATGGTCACGACCGGCGCGTTTGGGCACGAGCAGTTGGTCCACGTCCGCGAAGGAGCACCTCGCCGCCTGCGCCGATGCCAAAGTAACGGACTACGTCGTTCAACTGTGCAGATGTTGTAAACGTCTCTGTCGGCACGTCGCCGCCGGCGATACCTCGGCCGTCCGGGCGGGTGACGTCATTGCCGGTCGGAGGTCCGCCCAGCAAGTGCTGACTCCGCTTGGGGTCTCCCGACTGGCCGGTCCTAGACCCGCGAGAGGTGCCTGAGCCGGTGCCCGCGGTCCGGTTCCAGTCCGTGCCGCATCTGGTTCCTGGTCCTGTTGCGGTTGCGTTTCGGCACCCAGACCCGACCTGGGCGGGAGATCCGGTCGCGCAAATCCCTGCCCCTCGCCTTACCGCGGTCGTGGCGGGCAAGGTTGCGCGCGGCGGTGGCGATGGCGATGAGCGAGGATTTCCGGAACATCTCGATGGCGGCCTTAACCCGGCCTGTCGTCCAAGAGATCGCGTCCCCGACCACGGGCCCTCGTTTGCCCGCAACCCGACAGCAGGAATGCCAACCATGGTGAACCCTGTCGCCCTGAGGCGGCTCCCGGTTCGCCTTCGGTCCACACGCCGAACGTTGTCGATGCTGGCGCGGGACAGTCCGAGCATCCTGACGGCCTGCGACTCCGACACCAGCGCCGGGGCCGCGTATCGAATCTATGACGCTCACAGCCTCAGTGGCCAGCGCCGCGATGTCACCCTTTCGCAGCGCGGAAGGGACCGTCTTCAGTGTGAACGACGCCAAGGGTTGGGATGCCGAAACCAACCCCTTGAACTCTTTGACCGTTTCTGCGGCGGTTAACGTACGCTTTGTCGGGTTCATCCATTCGGGGCGAGACAACTGGTGGTACCCCTCATCGACTTGGGCGGGCGGCAGTAAGCTCATGCCCGAATACACACAGGTGGCGCCGTATGGCACCGACCCCGATTACGCGATCATCACTTTCACCCTGTACGAATCGGTTGTGTACAACAACACCCATGTGGCGATCCCCTCAACCCGCAACGATTTTTCGGTCAAGGTAAAGAAATGGGAACGGCAATATCCCCCTGAGGTGACCACCCCGAAGTGGTTTGGCGCGAACTTCTTCTTGTCCAGTTTTGGCGCTGAACGCGTGACGTGGAGTCCTATCCCAGGCCAACCCCATCATTGGGAGGTCCGAGCCGCGACCGGCGTCACCTTCCCCTACGCGCTCAGTGTGCGGGCCGC
>JAIRXV010000049.1 GCA_031268115.1 Bifidobacteriaceae bacterium | reverse complement strand
TGCACACGTTTCAGCAACAAAGGCAGCTAGTTTCGGTGGTCGGGGGCGCAATGGCAGGCCCTTTCTCGGCGGGGCCCGGCCGGAACGCGCTTGGGCGCCCATCGACCGAAGACCCCATCGATGCCGGCCGGCGGGCCGGTTCGCACCTGTCGTGTCGGCGCGATAGACCGTGGGATGATGGCGCGCGTGCCTCGCCCCCGGACCCCTCGAAGTTCGCCTGGAATCCCGGCGTCTCAGGCTGGCCTGGTCGTATTGCTTGGGTCCATGACGGCGCTCGGGGCCGTCGCCGGGGACATCTATTTGCCTTCGTTGCCGCAGATCGCCGCAGATTTCGCGACCACCGAGGGCGGCGCCCAAGCGACGGTCTCCTTCACGATGCTGGGCGGCGCCATCGGGCAGCTGCTCATTGGGCCGATCTCCGACATGGTGGGCCGACGCAGGCCCGTGCTAGCGGGAGTCGCGCTGCTTATCGCCGCCTCGGTTGGCATCATGCTCGCGCCGTCCCTGTGGGTGCTGCTTCTGCTCCGTTTGATTCAGGGGGTCGGCAACGCCGCAGCAGCCGTGGTCGCCTTGGCCGTGGTCCGGGATCTGTACACGGGAACCCGCGCGGCGCGCCTCATTTCTCGGCTCATGCTCGTGATCGGGGCAGCCCCGCTGCTCGCACCCACGCTCGGTTCCCTCATCGGCGCGTGGGCGGGCTGGCGCGCCACGTTCGCGTTCTTGGCGGCGTTCGGGGTCTGGCTCTGGTTGTTCGTCTATTTCAAACTTCCCGACACTCTCGCGCCCGAGCGGCGCGGCGCGCGCTCGGTGCGGTCCCTGACTCGCGGCTACGCCGGACTGGGCCGGGACCGGACGTTCGTAGCGCTCGCGGTTGTCCCCGGCCTGGGTCAGGCCGCGCTGATGGCGTGGGTGGTTTCGTCTCCCTTTCTGGTCATGGAGACCTACGGCTTGTCTCCTGCCATCTTTCCGATCGTTTTCGCCGCCGGCGGCATCTGCCTGGTAGGTGGGGCACAGGTCAACGCCGGGCTGGTGCGGCGTCTCGGACCTCGGCGCCTGCTGGCCTTCGCGATCCCGGCGTCGCTGGTCTGCGCGGCCGTCTTGTTGCTTTTGACTCTCCTCGGACGCCTTGGCGGGTTGACTGGAGTGCTCATCCCAACCTTCGCGATCCTCCTGCTGTCCGGCATGGTGGGGCCCAACGCCTCGGCGATGGCGATGTCCCGGCACGGTGAGGCCGCCGGGAGCGCGGCCGCCGTGGTCGGCTTCGGTCAAGCCTCGATTGCCGCCGTCATGACCGCGGTGGTGGGGGTGATCGGCGGACAGTTCGGCGCCGCGGCGATCGTCTTTGGCGCCATCGGGCTGGCTCAGGCGATCGTGGTTGCCGGCGCCAAGATCTACGGACCCCAACCGCCGACGCCACTGCCGTGAGCGCGGCGGTGCAAGTGCCGGCATCGGCCCGTAGGGGGCGGCACCCGTGAACGCGTTGGTGGGAATTGGCCTCAAAGCGCTGGCCGGCGGCGCCATCGGGTATTGGGCGAAGAAGCGCGGCGTGGTTGGCGACCGATTCGCCGTGGACATCAACAACCTGCTCCTCGCCATAGTGGCCCCTTGCGCGATGCTTAGCTCGGCCTCGCAGGAGTTCTCGGAGACACTCGCTGCGGACCTCGGGCTGACAGCGGTCATTACTGCGGCGTACTTTCTAATCGCATCGCCGGCCCTTGCCCTGATTTCAATGACACTGCCGCTGCCGTTAGGCGACCGCCGGATGTTCGCCTCCCTTTGCGTCATGGCGAATACTGGATTCATTGGATTTCCCGTAGCCTACGAACTGTTTGGTTCGCGCGGTTTGCTCTGCGCAACCGCCGTCAACTTGCTCTACAACTTGGTCGCGTTCACGGCGGGCATCCGTTGGCTGGACACCAACGAACCGCTCCGGTTGCGGGGGGTCCTGCTGAACCCGCCGCTGGTTTCCTCCGTGATTGCGATAGGCCTGTTCTTCGCACCGTTCCGCCTTCCGTCAGCGGTCCAGGGAGTCTTCGACATGATAGGAGGGACGATGACGCCACTCGCGCTAATGATCGTCGGCCTGTCTTTGGCGGAAACCTACCTACCGGAATTGGTGCGGAACCTGTGGGGCTATGCGGTCTCGGCGATCCGGCTGTTGGTGCTGCCGTCCTTGGTCTGGGCGGTGTTGTGGCTGATCGGCGTGGATGGACTGGGGGCCCAAGTGGCCGTGGTCATGGCGGCGCTGCCGTGTGGCACTTTCAACGTCATCCTCGGCGCTCGCTACGACACCGGCTACCGGTTCGCTGTACACAGCGTGGTCCAATCGAACGTTCTAATGTTTGCCACTCTGCCGCTCATACTGCTTTTACCCCTATGAGCGGCGCCGGCCCGGAAAACCGGGTCGGCGTGACCTCTTGGGGTTCCGTTCAACGGCTTGTGGCGCGCCCCTTCCAGCGTATGAAGCGCGCCACAAGGCGCCTCGTTTCAGCCTTTCACGGCTCCACTGGTCAAACCGGACACTATGTAGCGCTGAAGGAACAGGAACAGCACCAGTACCGGAATCGCCGCGATAAGCGCTCCGGCCGCGAACCAACCCCAGTGGGGATTCTGTGGATCGGCCACGAACGAATAGAGCGCCACCGCGAGGGTGTAGTTCGGGGCCTCGGTTAGGACCAGCTTGGCGATGATGTACTCGGAGAAACTGGATATGAAACTGAGGAGCCCAACCACGGCCAACACCGGGGCGACCAGGCGCAAAATGATGGTCCAGAAGATCTGGGCGTGGGTAGCGCCATCGATCTTGGCGGCCTCATCGATCTCCTTCGGCACGGTGTTGAAAAAGCCGTACATGAGGAAGGTGTTGACGCCCAGGGCTCCTCCGAGGTAAACGCAGATCAGCGCTATCAGCGAGTTCATGCCGAGCGCGGGGAAGACGTTCCCGAGGGTGGTGAGCAGAAGGAAGATCGCCACGAACGAGAGCATCTGCGGGAACATCTGGATGACAAGCAAGGATGTCAGCGTGGATCGCCGGCCCTTGAATCTGAAGCGACTGAACGCATAGGAGGCGGCCCCGCCCATGAGCACGGTCCCGATGGCGGTGACTCCGCCCACGGCCAGCGTGTTCACCACCCAGCGAACGAAGTATGAGCTTGGATTCGTGAAAAGGTAGGCGAAGTTGCGCCAGCCGACAGATGTGAAGAAGTCCGCCGTGTTGGAGATGCCGGCATCAGGCGTTAGGGCGATGTTGGCCGCGAAGACGAGTGGGAAGACCGCGTAGATCACGGCGACCACACCGACAACGTGACGCCAGCCGACTTCGCGCCACCAGCGCGAGCGAGGCGGGCGGTTGAGGACTCGGGTGGTTTGGACTTGGGTCGTGGTGGTCATGTCAGGCCATCTCCTCCAGCTTGCGGGTCTGTCGGAAGGACCAGGCGGCGATCGCCCCGACCAACACGAAGATGATGATCGACAGCGCCGTCGCAAGTCCGTAGTCGGGGTTGCCGTTGTCAACCCCGGCTACTCGATAGACCATCGAAATCAAAATGTCCGTAGACCCAGGTTTGGTCGGATCCGTGCCGTGGGTCGGGCCCCCTCCAGTCAACATGAAGATCAAGTTGAAATTGTTGAAGTTGAAAGCGAAGGACGAGATCAACAGCGGTGCCACCGAGATGAATAGGAGCGGGAGCGTGATCGAGCGGAACTGACGCCAAGGACTGGCCCCGTCAACCCGGGCAGATTCCATCATGTCTCCTGGGATGGACTGGAGCGAACCGGTGCAAACTAGGAACATGTATGGGTAGCCCAACCATAGGTTGACGAACAAGACGGATAGCTTTGCCAGCCAAGGATCCTGGAGCCACTGTATCCCCGCACCCCCGAGCAGGGTCTGGTTGACCACTCCGAACTGGGTGTTGAGCATGGCACGCCACAGCAGAGCGGACATGAAACCGGGAAACGCGTACGGGAGAATCAGCAGCACGCGATACAGTTTCTGGCCTTTCAAGCGCGGCGCGTTGAACACGACAGCTAAGAACAGCCCCAGCAGGAACGTCGTGGCAACGGACAGGAACGCGAAAGCGACGGTCCACAGCAGCACGGACCCGAACGGTCGAGCGACCGAGGCGTCAGTGAATAGCTTGGCGAAATTGGAGAATCCGACGCCGGTGCGCCAACCGATGTCGTTGGGCGGCGCCGCGCCGTCATCGGAACGGAAACTGCCGCGGCCGTTGTCCCGATAGACCGTGCCCGTTTCCTGGTCGGTGAGTGTTTCGGTGGCCTGGTCGTAGACGAGGATCGGCTGGTATACCCCCGCCGACATCGCGTTCGATGTGCCGAGCGACCCGTCCGCGGGTTCTTCGGAGACGGGCACCCGCATGGACGTGACATCGGATTGACGGGCGATGATATCGGCGCTGGACATGACGGTGTAGTCAGGCGCGGAGGCGATCTTGCCATCCGCGACCTTAGCGCCGGCGATCTCGGTCAGAGGCACGTCGGCTGTCCCGGCCTTGGCGGTGCCGTCTACGACTACGCCGAAATAGATGTCGTCGCCCCGCGCCAGCAGCGTCAGCTGGTAGGTTGGGCCGTCCGCGTCCAGGCGAGAGCTATTGCCCTGCATCCGGCTGATCGCATCGTTTCGGTCGATCATGTGGCCCTGGCCATAGTTCGTGAAAGCGACGTAGGCGGTGTAGACCATCACATACAACTGGAAGATGAACAGGAAGATCATGCCAGGCAGAATGTACTTGGCGGGAACCATCCGACGTGAGAAATAGACGACGTTGGCTACGACGACCAGCACGATCATCACGGTGACGATCGGCATGGAACGCACGGTCCATGCGGTGTAGATTCCGTAGACGCCGATCGCATCGATCAACGCCATGACAATGAGTTTGACAAAGAAGCCTGGCCCCCAGTTCCTGGCTGGGGCATAGACGGCATCGCGCCGAGCCTTGCGGCTGGCCGTGGCCGTGGGTGGTGCGCTCATAGATCCCTCTCAGGTGATGCGGCATTGCACCGAGCAGATAGTCAGGTTGAACAACAACAGGGCCGGCGGCCCTGTTGGGCTGTGTGGCAGGTGGGCGCGGTCTCTCGCCGTGCCCACCCGTCACATCGACTGAGGCGGGCGGGTCCCGCCGGACTATTGGGCGCTCTTAGCGATGGCGGACTCAATGTTGGCAATCATCTCGTCCCATGTGCCCGCCGCGTCGGTGGCCTTCCCCGAGATCAGGTCGGCCTGCTCTTGACCCAGCGGCGTCCAGACTTCGTTCATCGCCGGAATGGCGGGCTGGAGTTGGGAACCCGCGCCAACCTCGGCGAAGCCGGCCGCGATGGCGTCATTCGCGAAAGCTGGATCGTTCCGGGCCTCAAGGTTGGCCGGAGTTCGGCCGCCAGCCTTGAACAACTCCAACTGGACATCCGATCGGGTCAGGTAGTCCACGAGAAACATCTGCGCAAGGAGTGTGTTCTTCGAATTCGCTGAGAGATAGAAACCCTGAACGCCCATGAACGGCATCGCCGGCTCGCCGCCGGCCGACGGGATGGGGAGGACGGCGATATCCATCCCCGCTTCGAGGAACGATTCTTCGCCGCTGGTGTTCCAAGGTCCGGTGACGATGTACGGGGCGTTGCCGGCCTTGAACTGGTCCTTGGCCACCGAGTCGTTGATGTCGGTTGACAAAACGCCCTCCGAACCGAGCTTTTGGAGGTATTCAGCGAACTTGTGTCCGGGATCGCCTGCCATGGCCAGCGTGTCGGTGTAGTTGCCCTCCGCGTCCGTCTCGAAGATCGGGGCTCCGAAGGAGGACTGGATCGGATACATGTGGAAGGCATCGCCCACGTCCCCCACCTGGATCAGCACCGTGTAGTCCGTCCCCGCACCCTTCGCCTCCTCAATCAAATCGTCGAACGTGGCCGCATTGGTCTCCGGTAGGAGGGCGTTGTTCCTGACTAGGGCGATATTCTCCATCGCGTAGGGAACGCCGTAGGTTTGCTCCTCCGACGTGTAGGCATGGACTGCCGCTGGGTCGAGCCGATCCGCCACCGTGGAGAGATCCACGGGAGCGACGACGCCGTTGGCCTTGAACTCGCCCAACCAGTCGTTGGCGCCGATTGTGATGTCTGGGCCTTCGCCAGCAGCAACCTGCGAACCGAAATCGGCCCGCAGATCGCCAAAGTTCTTGCGCACCAGATTGACGGTCACGCACTGCTCCTGTTTGAACGTTTCGACTACACCGCCAAGCGCTGCTTGACG
>JAIRXV010000383.1 GCA_031268115.1 Bifidobacteriaceae bacterium | reverse complement strand
ATCGGCGCCGCCCAGGGCAATGGTGCCGCTTGCGGGTTTGACCAACCCGACGATGGCGCGCGCCACCGTCGATTTGCCGGACCCCGACTCCCCTACCAACCCCACCACGGTCCGGGTCGGGATTGTCAGGTTGACGTCCTTGACGACGGTCCGCGCGAGGCGCCCGGACCCGTAGGCGACACACAGTTGCCTCAGAACCAAGGCGTTCACCCCCGATCGCCCCCTCCGCCCGCTTCGCCCGCTTCGGGGGTGTCGCGGGGGTCTTGGGGTTCGGCCCCGGTTTGGGTCCGTGGGTGCCAGCAGGCGGCCCGATGCCGGCCCCCGTGGTCGCTGAGCGGGGGCGGCTCGGCGCGGCACCGTTCGGTGGCGAAGGTGCAGCGCGGCGCGAAGGCGCAGCCGGGCGGCACTTCGTCGCTCGACGGGGGCCGGCCCGGGATGGTGGCCAGTTCGTGGCGGGGATCGGCCCGAGGGTCTGGCACGGCATCGACCAGAGCCCGCGTGTAGGGGTGGATGGCGCCCCCGAGCAGGCGGTCTACCGGTAGATCCTCCACGACCGTCCCCCCGTACATCACGATCACCCGTTGGCACATTGAGGCAACCACGGCGATGTCGTGTGAGATCAGCAGGATCGCGGTGCCCTCTTCGGCGTTGATGCGTTCCAGCAGGTCGAGGATTTGGCGTTGCACGGTCACGTCGAGCGCGGTGGTCGGTTCGTCCGCGACAATCAGTTTCGGTTCAGAGGTCAACCCCATCGCGATCATGGCGCGCTGTTGCATTCCGCCGGAGAATTCGTGCGGGTATTGCCGCAGCCGTTCGCCTGGGTCCGGTATGGCCACTTCGGTGAGTTTGGCGATTGCCAATTCGCGTCCCTCAGCAGCGTTTAGGCCTCGGTGGACGCGGGAGGATTCGGCTATCTGGGTACCGATTCTGATGGCGGGGTTGAGGGAGGACATCGGGTTTTGGAAAACCATGGCGAGGTTTGTGCCGAGGATCCGGGCCAGCGCCCCCGGTGAGGCGGCCGCGGTGTCCTGCCCATTGAACGCCAGCCGGCGGGCCGTGGCTTGGCCGGGATAGTTGATCAGTCCCGCTATCGCCAGCACCGTCAGGGTCTTACCGGACCCCGATTCCCCGACGATGCCGGCCCGCTCCCCCGCAGCCAACTGGAACGTGACGCCGCGAACGGGACTGACCGGCCCGTTCGCGCTGGGGAACGACACAACGAGGTCTTGGACATCGAGTACGGGTGGGACCGCCCCGCCATCGGCCTCAGCCGTAGCGGCCACCCCATCGATCCCAGCCGTGGCGGCCCCGCCATCGGCCCCATCGACTCTGGCCGAGGCCCCCGACCTGGCGGCCGCTTTGGCTCGTTTCGCGTCTTGGGCCATGCGCCGTCCAAGGCGCACCATCCGGCCGGTGACCTGCGAATCGCTAATCGAACCGGCAATCGATTCGCCTAGCAGAGAGAACGCGATTCCGGCCAGGGCAATCATGACGGCCGGACCGAACGCTTGCAACGGCATGAAATAGATGGCTTTGAGTCCGGTGTTGAGCAGGCCGCCCCAATCGAATTCGGGTGGCCGCGCGCCGAGACCGAGGAAGCTCAGCGCCGAGATTCCGAGAATCGAGATACTGACGGAGGTGGTGCCTTGGATCACGAGCGGTTCGGCCACGTTCGGCAAGATGTGTCGGATCAACACTCGGGGTGCCCCCAGGCCCATTGTGCGGGCGGCTGCCACGTAGTCGAGTTTCGCGATGGAGGCGGCGAGCGCCTGGGACAGTCGGGCGAACATGGGTGCCATTGCCACACCCACGCCGATCACGGCTCCCGGCACACCGATTCCGATGATGGTGCCCACAAACATGGCGGTCAATAGGGCCGGGAAGGCGATCAACACCCCGATGATCGAGGAGAAGACTTTGGTGGAACGCCGTCCGAGCGCGGAGGCGAGCAACCCAATCGGCAGCCCGACGCCGATGGCGATCCCCGCCGACGCGAAGGCCGAGACCAGGGATAGACGGGTGGCCACAAGCGAACGGGCCAACACGTCCCGCCCGAGTTCGTCGGTGCCGAGCAGCGCGTCAGCGCTGGGCGGCTGCCACGCCCTGGTTATGTCGTTAGTGGTGGCGGCCTCGCCCCACAGGCTGGGCGCGGCGATGCTCAGCGCCGCAAACCCGATCAAGAGGACGGTCGCGGCGATCCCCGACGCCGAGGAGAACATGGGTTTTAGGACGGCGCGCATGGCTCACGTCTCCTTGATTGCCGAGCGCGGGTTGACAATCGATAGAAGGACGTCCACGAGGACGTTCAACACTAGGACCGCCGAGGCGAAAATCAGCATCAGAATCTGCGCCACCGGATAGTCCCGGCTGGTCAAGGCGTTCACGAGCGCCGTGCCGATGCCGGGGATCGCGAACACGTTTTCGGCCACGATGGTGCCGGTGACAATCGCCCCGATCTGCAGTCCGCCCAGGGTGAGGGCGGCTGTGAGCAGGTTGGGCAGGGCGTGGCGCAAGTAGATTCGCCGCCGGGGCAGGCGTTTGGAGCGGGCCACCAGGATGTAGTCCTCGTCCAGGACTGCCGCGGTCGATGAGCGCACGATCCGCGCGAGGGTCGCGATCGATCCGAGCGCTATGGCCGTGGCCGGCAGCACGAACGAACTGGGTCCCTTGGCGCCGGCCACGGGCAGCAGTCGAAGGCTGACCGCGAACACGTAGACCAGCAGGACGGCCGTGAGGAACTCTGGCAACGCTCCAACCAGTCCGGTCAGTGAGTTGAAAGCGAAGCGCAACGTGGGCCGGCGCCCCGAATGGGTCGAGATTCCCACGCTCACACCGATGGCGATGGCGAGCGTCATCGTCGCCACGAGGGAGACAACCACGAGGACTGCCGTGTTGCCGATCCGGCTGGCCACGATCAGGGCCACCGGTTGGCCGGTGATGATCGAGTTGCCGAGGTTGCCGGTCAGCACCCCACCCCAATAGCGGAAGTATTGGATGAGTATGGGCTGGTCTAGGCCCAGCTGGGTGCGGCGTTCGGCCACCAGTTCGGCGGTCGCGTCCGGCCCGAGGGCGAGGCGCACCGGATCGCCTGGGATGAGCTGGAGCATCAGGAAGGACAGCGTAAGGACCGCCGCGAGGGAAATCGCGAGCCTGACGAGCCGTCGAAGCCACGTCCTAAGGGCTATCGAATGCACGTGCCGTGTTCCCTCCCTGCCTCATCCGGCGCCGGTGCGCCTCAAGCCTTGGAAGGCCGCTAACCCGCCAGCACCCGGATCGACGTGGCGATCGGGCGTCCGCCCAGTGCGTCCATTTCGGCGCCGTTCAACACCCAGTTGGTGGGCCATTGAGCTATCGGGATCATGTCCACGTTCTCGAACAGCGCGGTCGAGGCCTCGGTCCAAAGGTCGCATCCGGAGCCTTCGGTGGCGACGCGCGCGGCCTCGACCGCCTCTTTGTAGGCGGGGTTGTCGAAGTGCGCGGCGTTCATGCCGTCCGGTGGCGGCGGCCCGGCCAACATCCCGATGAGGGTCGATGGGAACGGGTTGGAGAACTGCTGGACGGCGATCACATCGAAATCGCCGGTCTGCTGGATTTTCTGGATGTAGTCGGGTTGGGCCAGCGGGGTGATTTCGGCTTCGACGCCGATCTGTTTCCACGCGTCAGCCACCAGTTCGACCGCGGCGGCCGCCCCGGGCCAAGCGGTGTTGTAGGCGGCGCCGAGCGTGAGCCTCTGGCCGTCCCGTTCGCGGATTCCATCGTCGCCGGGTACCCAGCCGGCTTCGTCGAGTAGGGCGGCGGCGGCCTGCGGGTCGTAGGGCGGGATCGCTTCGGCGGCGGCCGAATCGTCGCAGGCTTGGGGTGTGGCGGCGGAGACGGACGTGCCCGGGTCGGGCAGGAGTCCCTGAGTCATGGCCGTTGCGATGGTGCCTCGGTCGATGGACTGGGCGAGTGCCTGGCGGACCGCCTTATCGGCCGT
>JAIRXV010000362.1 GCA_031268115.1 Bifidobacteriaceae bacterium | reverse complement strand
CTGGCCGGGGTGTTGGGCAATGACGTGGATCCTGGCGGTGGGGTGTTGGTGGTGACTTCGGCAACCGTCCCGGATGGTGCCCCTATTGCCGTGGCGGTGTTGGAGCACGAGCTATTGCGGGTGTCGGAGGTTCGTCCTTTGTCCGAGCCCGTGACAGTGTCCTATAACGTGTCCAACGGTCAGGCGGCGGCGGATGGGACGGTTACGGTGGTCCCGGTTCCCGTTCCAGCCCAGTTGCAACCGCCCATTGCGATGGACGATTCCGCGGTGGTACGCGTGGGCGATGTTGTGACGGTTCATCCGCTGGCGAACGATTCGCACCCGAACGATGAACCTCTGACCCTATTGCCGGACTTGGTGGAGATGCCGGCCGTTGGCGATGGGTTGGCGTTTGTGTCTCAAGATACGGTCCGGTTTCACGCGGGCGATGAACCGAAGACGGTCACCGTGACCTATCAGGTGTCGGATGGGTTCAATGAGCCGGCCGCGGCGACAATTGTGTTTAGGGTGACAGCCGCCGATGCCGACGGTAACGTGCCACCGCGCCCAGAGCTGATTGAGGCCAGGGTGGTCGCTGGGACCGGAACGCAGATCGTGGTGCCGCTGGACGGCATCGATCCCGATGGGGATTACGTTTCGTTGGTCGGTATCAGTTCTTCGCCGGTGCTGGGTGAGGTGCTTTCGGTCAGTTCGAATGTGATTGAGTACCGAGTGAACGATGACGTAGCGGGTCGCGACGAGTTCACGTATTCGGTGCGGGATCGTCTAGGTGCGACCGCGCAGGGCAGGGTCGTGGTTGGTGTCGCAGCAAGGGGACTGGACAATCATCCGCCGCAGGCGGTTCCCGATCACGTGCGGGTCCAAGCGGATCGCCTTGTGGCGGTGGGGGTGATGGACAACGATATCGATCCCGATGGGGATTTGTTGCGGGTGGTTGAAGAGGGTACCGGGAGCGATGACGTCGAGGTCTCGGTGGTGATGGATCGGTTGGTGTTCCGGTCCCCGGCGGAGGAAGGGCTTTATTCGGCCCATTACGTTGTGGCGGACACGTTTGGAGCGCCTAGTACGGCGACCGTGACGATTGAGGTGACCGCTGCTGCCGAGCGGTTGAAGCCGGTCGCGGTGGACGACCTGGCCAGTGCGGAAGCGATTCTGATAGGCGGTGAGAGCGTTGTGTTGGCGGTGTTGGAAAACGATTCGGATCCAGATGGCGCGATCGATGCCGTCGAGTTGGCGGTTGACGATCCAAACGTGACTGTAGAGAGCGACCGCCGAGTCGCAGTGCCGGTGTTGGATGTGTTGCAGATTCTGGACTACTCGATCACCGATCCCGACGGGTTGGTTGGCCGAGCGTTTATTGTGGTACCCGGATTGGATTCGATTCCCCCAACCTTGGATTCGCGAGTCGAGCCAGTGACGGTGCGAGAGGGCGAATCAGTCGAAGTCCGTTTAGCGGATCATCTTCTGGTGGCGGGCGATAAGACCGTTCGGATCACCGAAGCAGGCAAAGTGACCGCCCAGCACGGAAACCCCTCGGTGCTGGGCGAGGCGACTATCCGTTTCGAGGCCCCTACCGGGTATTCGGGTCGGGACTCCCTCAGCGTGGAAGTGACAGACGGGACTGGTCCGGACGATCCAAACGGCAACGTCGCCACTGTCGCCATACCGGTCGTGATCGAGCCAGCCAACGGGTCCAAGGCCACGCAAGATCCCGAAGAACCGGGGGCGGCCAATGAGCCTACGCCCAACCCGGACGGGGAAAACTCGGCGCCTGTGTTGACGAATCCGAGCTTGACAGTCGCCGTAGGCGAATCCGCGAGCGTGGATCTTTCGGTTTATGCCGCGGATCCCGATCCGGACGATGTTGTCGGTTTCACGTTGGGCGAAGCGAGCGTTGAGGGTGTGGACTTGAAACTGGACGGGACGACGTTGACGGCGGCGGCCTCGACCGACGCGCAGAAGGACACGTTTTCGGTTCCCGTGACGGCCTCCGATGGCGTCAATCCACCGGTGGAGGGTGTGGCCTCGATTGCGGTGGTGTCCTCGACCAAACCCTTGGCGGCTACCACCGAGATGGAGTTTCCCGACGCCCACGCCGGGGTTCGGTTCACGGCCGACCCATTGGCCCATAACGTGACCAACCCGTTCCCAGACACACCGTTGACGTTGATCTCTGCCTCGGCCGCGGAAGGAACGGGTACGGCAGCGGTGGAGGGCGCCGTGATCGTAATCGTCCCCACTCAGGATTTTGTGGGCGCGATGATGGTGACGTATCAAGTGCGCGATGCGACTGAAGACCCTGAACGGGAGGTGGCCGGACGCATCAGGGTGGTGGTCAAAGCCCGTCCATCTAAAGTGACGGGATTGCACGTGGACTCGATTGCATCGCGTGAGGTGCGTTTGAGTTGGTCGGTGCCTCAATCGAACGGGTCTGCGATCGAGGCCTACAATGTGGCGGCGGTGTCGGGGAACTATTCGAATGACTGCGGAACAGCGACAGTGTGTACGTTGGACGGGTTGACGAACAACGTGGAATACCAGTTCACGGTGACTGCCACCAACGCCGTAGGTACCTCCGATCCATCGGACCCCTCGGCCAAAGCCCGGCCCGATGCGGTGCCTTCCGCGCCCGGCGCCCCGGTGTTGGAATTCGGGGATTCGCAGTTGGAGGTTTCGTGGAGCGAACCCGAGAATGAGGGTTCTCCGATCTTGACCTACGAGTTGCAAATCTCTCCCCGCCCCCCGTCCGGGGAGGGATCCCGTA
Organism: Bifidobacteriaceae bacterium; assembly: GCA_031268115.1. Taxonomy (GTDB): domain Bacteria; phylum Actinomycetota; class Actinomycetes; order Actinomycetales; family WQXJ01; genus JAIRRT01. Next base: position 9,424 of record JAIRXV010000362.1, on the reverse strand, counting down.
AGGGCGTGACCGGGACATCGTTGGTGTGGAAAGGTCTGGAGAACGGTACCGCCTATCAAGTGCGGGTGTGTGGACGCAACTCCGCCGAAACAGCGTGTTCGGAGGAACCCCACTGGTCGGCGTATTCCGATTCGGAGACTCCCGCGGCACCCCCGGACCCCCCGGCCACACCGGGTCTGAAGCGCTTGGACCCAGTGGGCGTTCAGGGGCAGATCGAGGTGTCTTGGTCCAAACCCGCCATCAACGGAGACGAGGTCTCGAAGTATCAGGTGATTGTCTACCAGGGCGGGACGCAGGTTAAGACGGTAGCGGTGGACCCAGATCAAACCGCGCAGGCCGTAGTTATCGATGTCTCCGAGACTGACTATTCGTTCGCCGTTACCGCCCAGAACAAGGCGGGAGTGTCCGGAGAGTCCGAGAAATCGTCGATGCGTTCGGTTATCGCCCCCGGGGTAGTGACCCAGCTGGCCGTGACCGACCTGGACCAGTCCGCGAAAGTCGATTTCGGGGCCGCGCCGGGCAACGGCGCCCAAGCCGCGGAGATCTCCTACGAATACACCCTTGGCGGCGCCTCAGCGGCCAAACCCATCAAATCGGGCGAGACCATCGGCGGCTTGACCAACAACGAAACCTACACCGTCAAAGTCCGGGCGGTCTCACACGTCGAAGGCGACTCCTTCGGTGGACCGTGGACCGAGTTCCCCAACGTGCGGCCCTACGGCAAGGTCAAGAGTCCGTCGTTGCTGAACATGTCAGCCGAAACCAGCGGGATCCGGGTGACGTTCCGATGGAACACCGACACTAAGGTGCTGCGCAACGGAAGGGACATCGCGAGCGTACAAGTGTGCGCCGATGGCAACTGCGCTAACAAGAACAACGGTGTACTAACGGTCGGCAACGGACCCGACCAAAGGCACTCCTTTAGTATCCAGGTGACGTCTACTGCCGGCGATTCCGCAGAGCACAAAATCGAAGGCGTAACCGCTAGTCCAAGCGTCACCGTCAGCGCTGGCGGTGGCAAGATGACCAGCTATTGCACGAGCACCTATTGCAAGACGATCGTGGTCCAGGCGCGGAACTTCGCCCCGAACACCACCTATGACGTGTCCTTCTCGACCGACTGCAACACGTGGTCGAATAAGCAAGGCTGTCTGAGCGGCGGCGGCAGCAGCATGGATCCGTACATAACGGTGCGGCTCACGACAGATGGCAACGGCAACTTCGACAACACCGAGCGCGCTTTCGGATACCCCGGGGCCGCCGTGTGGGTCAGAGTCGGCGGCCTCGGGTCGAACCGTGCCATATTCTAAACGACCGCAGAAAGGAACCCCATGTCCACGATGACAGCCGAGAATGCGCAGTGGTTCGCCTCGACGTTCGAGCAACTCGTTGCGAACGTCGGTGTGGCGATCTTGGGCAAGGCCCAGGTGATCCGTTTGGCGTTGACGTGTATGTTGGCCGAAGGCCATCTGCTCCTTGAGGACGCACCCGGCACCGGCAAGACCGCGCTGGCCCGGGCGTTGGCCGCCACCGTGGACGGGACCGATTCGCGTATCCAGTTCACCCCGGATTTGCTGCCCTCGGACGTCACCGGAATCAGCTTCTACAACCAACGGACCCAGGGCTTCGATTTCAGGAAGGGCCCCATCTTTGCCTCGATCGTGTTGGCGGATGAAATCAACCGTGCCAGCCCCAAGACACAATCGGCGCTGTTGGAGGTTATGGAGGAGGCGCAAGTCACCGTCGATGGCGTCACGTATAAGACCGAACGGCCGTTCATGGTGATCGCCACCCAGAACCCGATTGAGCAGGCCGGCACCTACCGCCTGCCCGAGGCTCAGCTGGACCGGTTCCTCGTCAAGACTTCGATTGGATATCCCGACCGGGCCTCAACCGTTGAAATCCTCGCCTCCCCGTTCAAACGCAACCGTTCGATCGATCTGGGATCCCTGATAACCACCGATGCCGTGGGGCAAATGGCGGATCTGGGAGCGCAGACCTTCGCGGATCCATCCGTGCTCGACTACTTGGCCCGCCTGGTCGAGGAAACCCGTATGGCTCAAGAGACCCGTATCGGTGTGTCCGTGCGCGGGGCTTTGGCGATGGCGCGTTGCGCCAAGATTTGGGCCGCGGCCCACGGCCGGCCCTATGTGCTTCCCGACGACATCAAAGAGCTGGCCACGCCCGTCTGGAGCCACCGACTGGTGCTGGATCCGGAAGCCGAGTTCTCTGGGGCGACGCCGGAGGGGGTGCTGCGCCGCGCGCTAGCTGAGGTGGCGGCGCCACAGGAGAGGCTGGCGCAGGTATGACTCAAGTGGCCGCGCCCGTGGACGCACCCCCTGGTCCGCCCGCGCCCACCCCGACCTTCGTGCCAGTCGCGTCCCGCCCAGCGCCCGCGGGCGTCCTGCGGCGGTTCCGGTTTGGCGCGCGGGCCTTGGCGGGGGCCATCGCAAGAAGCAGGGCGACCCGGTCCGCGCTCCGGTGGGTCGGCATCGTGCGTCCCCTTGGCTGGGGTGTTGGCGCTGCCGCGCTGATGTGTTGGGCGGTGGGGAGCCGCTACGGCTGGGCGGAGCTGATTGTCGCGGCCGTGGCGGGCGGGGCGATGCTGCTGGTGGCGAGCCTGTTTGCCATTGGGCGCACCGCGTATGAGGTGACGCTGGACCTTCCCCGGTTGCGGGTGAAGATCGGAGAGGTGGCCGATGGCGGCCTCGCCATCCGCAACGCATCGCCCCGTCGGGCGCTGCCTGCCCAACTGGAGCTGCCGGTCGGGGACGGTCTCGCGGTGTTTGCCCTGCCGGGCCTGCGGCGCGATGCCGTCCACGAGCAGGGGTTTCGGGTCCCAACGAATCGCCGGGCCGTGATCGGGATCGGTCCCGTGCGTTCGGCCCGCGGCGATGCCCTCGGGCTGGTGCGCCGCGAATTGGAGTGGGAAGACACCCACGAGTTGTTTGTCCACCCTAAAATAGTTTCTCTGGCGGGTTCCTCGTCTGGTTTCCTCCGGGATTTGGAGGGGCGTCCAACATCGGATCTGTCATCATCCGACGTTGCGTTCCATGCGCTACGCGAATACGTGGTGGGCGATGATCGCCGCCACATCCACTGGAAGACCTCGGCCCGTATCGGCAAGTTCATGGTTCGGCAATTCGAGGAAACCCGACGTTCACATCTCGCTATCGCGCTGTCCACCAACGTGACCGATTACGCGAACGAGGATGAGCTGGAGTTGGCCATTTCCGCCGCGGCCTCGTTGGGGGTTCAGGCCAAACTCGAAGACAAAGAGCTGACGGTGTTGATTCCCGGCCGGCGGTTGCACAATCAGACAAGCGCCATTCTGCTGGACGATTGCTCCCGGATTCGACCCGACCGCTCGGCCCGCACCATAGAATCGCTGGCGCGGGCGGCCTCTGTCGGTGTGCCAGACGCCTCGGTCGCGGTGCTATGCGAGGGTTCGCCGGTAACCGCGAATCGTCTGCGCGCCGCCATCACCCGGTTCGGCGTGAACGTTGTGGTCCTGGTGATTCAATGCCAGAACGGCCAAGAACTGACCCGCCGGACGCTGGGTGGGGCGCTGGTGCTGGGGCTCGGGGATTTGGCCGATTTGCCGCGGGGGTTGCGCACGCTGTGAACCCATCCGCTTCTATCCGAGCGTTGACCCGCCCCGCCGCCATCGACGGCGCCGCGGTGGCGGTTCTGCTAATCGCCGGCCTTGTCGGATTCATGCCCGCTTACCAAGGATTTGGCTTTCTTCGTCCCGCCCTAGGCGGCCTTGTCCTCGGGGGCGCCATCGCCTGGGTTGGGGCCTGGCGCCGGTGGTCCTCCCTCAGCGTGGCGGGCGCCACTGTCAGCGTCTATTTCCTGGCCGGCGGTGCGCTGGCCCTGCCGGCTACTGCCGTTTTCGGGTTGATCCCCAATTTGACCACGGTGCGCGGGCTTGCCATCGGCGTTGTCGCCTCATGGCGCCAATTCCTGACCGCCACCGTGCCGGTGGAGTATTTCCAAGAAGTGGACGTGGTGCCATTCCTGGTTGCGTTGGTTGGAACGGTCGCGGCCGCCTCGGCGGCATGGCGGTGCCGCTGGCCTTCGTGGACGATGGCGCCAGTCGCCGCTGTTTTCATCGCCACCATCGCGATGGGAACCCAGGAGACCGCTTGGCCGCTCGTCCAGGCCTTGGCTATCGCGATTGTCGCTCCCACGTGGCTGTCGTGGCGCGTCCGGGCGGCGCGCGCGGCAGGCGATGTGAGGCAGGACCAGTTGTTGAGGGCCGATGCCCGCCGTGCTCTGTTCGTGGCCCGGGTGCGGGACACCGCCATCGTCCTTGCGGCCACGATCCTGGCCGGGGTCGGGGCCTTTGGGCCGCTCACGGCCGGACTGAACCGCGATGTTGCCCGCGCCCACGTGGTGCCGCCGCTGGATATGCGCCAATATGCCAGCCCGTTGGTCTCGTTCCGTTCGATTGTGCGCGATCAGGAAGAGGCCGTGCTGTTCGATGTCGAGGGGTTGGCGCCGGACGCTCGTCTGCGGTTGGCGGTGATGGACGCCTACGATGGTCTAGTGTTTGCAGTCGGCGCCGGACGTAGTGCCGATACGGGTCTCTACAACAAGGTGGGGCCGGTTTTCCCCGCGCCTTTGGATGTCGCTGGAACGCCGGCCCGCGTGACCGTGACCGTGCGAGATTACGGAGGTGTGTGGGTGCCCACGGCCGGGTTTGTCAGTGGCGTCGAATTCGGCGGTGCCCGGGCGTCGGCGCTCCAGGCCGAGCTGTATCTCAACGCCGAAGCGAATGCCCTAGTGAATCCCGCCGGGTTGATGGCGGAAGATTCTTTCAGTTTGACCACGGTACTGCCCGCTTCACCCGACCCGAACTTGTTGGCCGCGTTGACGTTGGCCTCCAAGGAGCTTCCTCCGGTGGAAGGGGCGCCGGATTCGGCTACATCCGTGGGTGGACGGTTTGTCGGTGCCGCCACCGCGGATTATGAGCGGGTCCGAGGATTGGTGGACGGTCTAGTCGATCCGGAACACGGCTTCTTCTCGCACGGGTTGGCCGATGACGCACCCTCCCGACCCGGCCACTCCGCCAATCGCATCGAAGAGCTGTTGCGCGCGAACCAAATGATCGGGGACGACGAACAGTATGCGGCCGCGATGGCACTGATGGCTCGGCAGTTGGGAATACCTGCCCGCGTGGTGATGGGTTTCCATCGCGACCCCGGCGCGCCGGGTGGAGCGGGTGAGGTGTGGCACGTAACCGGCGATGACGTTCACGCCTGGGTGGAGGTCGCGTTTGATCGGGTGGGTTGGGTCGCGTTCGATCCGACTCCGCCGGAAGATCAGGTGCTGCTCGCTCAAAGCCCGCGGGCCCGCCAAGAGCCGCAACCCGAGGTGCTTCAGCCGCCGCCCCCTCCCGAGGCGCCCGCCGAGTTGCCGCCGCAGGCCCTGCCCGACGATTCGGAAGAAGACGAGAAGGACGAGGAGCCGCCAACCGATTGGGGTCCAATCGTCCGTTTGGTGTTGCTGATTGCCGTGCCGATCCTGGCGATCGTCGCTCCCGTGGTTGCGATCTTGATAGCGAAACGCAGGCGGTCCAAACGGCGGCGAGCTGCGGCATCGGCCTCAACCCGTCTATCCGGCGGCTGGCGCGAGATCCTGGACTACGCGACTGACCTAGGCACGGCCACCCCGCGCGCATCCACGCGATGGGAAGGCGCGGGCCTGCTCGCGGAGTCATTCGGTACGCCAGGTGTGTTGGTGCTCGCCCAACGAGCCGATGCGGGCGTGTTTGCCGGCATCGAACCGACCGACGCCGAGGTGGACGACTTTTGGTCGGACATTGCCACGGCCCGCCGCGAGATTGGGCGAAAGGTGGGGTGGTGGCGCCGGGTCCGTGCGGCCATCGCCATAGCTTCGATGCGCCGCCCGGTAGCGCGCCGGCGGACGGCCGGGCGTCCCGTGCGCGGCCCTGTTTCTGGACACCAGCTAGCAAAGAAGGGGTGGTGACTGGCCATGCCCGAGCCAGAGTTCGCATGTGAGGCCTGCGGTACTGCCCTGCCAGGCGGGACCCAATATTGCCGCCGATGCGGCGCGCGGCAGGAACGCCGACCCGGCGCTCCGACACCGCTCGCGCCACCCCTGACCCAGGTGGTCGGAATACCCCCCAGCGCCCCGACCGTGCCCGGTGGAGTGTTGGCGGGCGCACCCGGCGCGCCAGGTGGTGCGGGAGAGGCGGCGCCGGGAGTGGCCGCGAGCGGAGTGGGTGTTCCCCCCAACTTCACTGGTCAAGGCGGCGGGGGTTGGGGCGTGCCCCAGGGTGTGCCCGCCGCCCAAGCGGCGCGGTCGACGCTCGATCCCAGTGTCGTGCCGGCTTCGATCGGCAAACGGGTCGGGGCCGCCGTGATCGACCAGGTGATCTACGCGGCCGTGATCGCTTTGGCAATCGCGGTGGTCTTCGTTCCGCTCACCAAGGGTGCCATCAGGGCCGCCGTTCGGGAACTGGAACTCGGCGGCGACTTTGATCTTGATGGACCTTTACCCTTGTTGCCGGTGCCGATCCTAGCCACCGTCGGCTTCTTGGCGATCATCGGCTTAGTCGGTTTCGCGGTGTGGGCGGGCTCCACGGGTCTGACGGTGGGGCGGGCCGCCCTCGGGTTACGCCTCGCCCACGCTGGAACGGCCGATCCGCCCGGGTATGGCGCTGTCATCGGCAGGAATCTGCGCATCAACACCGCCGGGTACCTCGCGGTTGTCACGATGCTGCCGTGTTACCTACTTCCGGCGCTCGCGAACATGTTGTTCATCTATATCGCGGTCGCGCTCACGGCGATCACGGGAATGGTGTTGTTCATTGTCATGCTTGTCACCCTGCTCTCCGACAGCCGGGCACACCGCGCCTGGTATGACAAGGGGGCGGGCGTGTGGTTGATCGACGCGCGAGCCACGGCAGCGCTGGCGCAATCGCGCGCCAGCGTGGTCCCGGCCGCCGACCCGCCCCCGGGCCTGCGGTCCGTCACACCTGTGGGGCAGACGGTGGCCGGCGCTACGGGTGCGCCCACGTCCTGGCAGACGCCCGCCGCGCCCCTCTCGTCCGCACCGGCGGGTTGGGCGCCCACCGCCGCGCCGGGGTATGGCGAGTTCCCGGGGGCGGGCGTGCCGGGGGCACGCCCCAACGCCGGTGCCCAAGGCCCCGCGGCACCGGGCGCTCCCTACGCCGGTGCTCCTGGTCCGGTTCCTGGTTCTGCTCCTGGTCCGGTTGGGGGTTACGCGCCTAGTGCTGGTGCTCCTGGTCCGGTTGGTGGTTACCCGCCCAGTGCGGGTACACCTGGTCCGGTTGGGGGTTACCCGCCTAGTGCGGGTGTCCCGATCTCCGGTGTTCCGATTGCGGGCGGCCCGGCCCAAGGCTACGGCGCCGAACACGGCGCCCCCGACCCATCCCCAGGTCACCCCACCCCGGCCTCCGCCCCCACCCCGGCCTCCGCCCCCACCCCGGCACCCGCCCCCACCCCGGCCTCCGCCCCCACCCCGGCTCCGGCGCCCGCTCCCCCCCTGCCAGCCCCGCCCCTGCCAGCCCCGCCCCTGCTGAAGCCAGGAGCCAAGATCACATCGGTTCCCGGGGTCAACCCAAACCGGTCCCCGGAAGCTCCCGCGCCCGCCCGCCCATCACTCCCTCATGTAGCCCCGCCCCCAGGGTCAGTGGGGTCGCCGCCAGCGGCGAGCCCACCGGGGGCGCCAGTGGACACGTCGGGGTTCTTTGCTTCCCAGGGGCAAGGGCCGGCATCGTCCACGGACGATGACGGCGACATCCGGACCACTCGCCGATCCCCAACGCCAGGCATGCCCGCCGCAACGTACGTGTTGAGTTTCGACACCGGCGAATCGGTGGTGGTACGCGGGGACGGACTGGTGGGCCGCCGCCCGCAGGCCCGCCGAGGCGAGGACGACGTGGTCCACCTGGTCCCCATCCGGGACCCAGCGATGTCCGTCTCGCGCACGCACCTCGCGTTCGGTTTGGAGGCGGGAGGCCTTTGGGTTCGGGACCGGATGAGCACCAACGGAACCGTGGTGGTGCGTCAGTACGGCTCGGAGGAACCGGTCGCGGCCGGCGGTGCGTCCTCGGTCCGGCCGGGCGATACGGTCCGTTTCGGTGAGCGTTCCTTCACGGTGCGGGAGGGCTAGCCGCAATGGAACAAACCGTAGAGCTGACCGTTGCTTCATCGGCCGTGACGCATGTTGGTCGGGTGCGCCGGATCAACGAGGACGCGATTTTCGCCCATAACCCGGTTTTCATTGTGGCCGATGGTATGGGCGGACACGATTCGGGGAATCTGGCGAGCGCCATCGTCGTGGAAGAGATGGGAAAACTGGCCCTCCAAGTCCCCGTCGATGTCGCGGCCGTCAAGACTCGCCTGGACGTGGCGAGGGAACGCATCTTCGAACTCGATGCGATTCACGCCAACCGTCAGGCTGGGACTACCGTGTCTGGCGTGGTGATAGTCGATCAGGATGGTTTGCCGTACTGGCTCGTGGTAAACCTTGGCGATTCGCGGACCTACAAGTTGACCGATGCCCGCCTGGAGCAGCTTTCGGTGGACCATTCGGAGGTCCAGGAGATGGTCGATGCCGGACGGATAGCTCGGGATCAGATTTCGCACCATCCGCGGCGCAACGTTGTCACCAAAGCGTTGGGCGGGGGTGCTCGCGACGACCCGGACTATTGGCTCATCCCGATCGGCGAATCGGATCGGATCCTCATATGCTCCGACGGTTTGACCAGTGAAGTGCCCGATCACGAGATCGCCGCGGCCTTGATGGTCAACGCCGATCCCGCGGATGCGACCAAGACTCTCCTGCGGGCGGCCTTGAACGGCGGTGGCAGGGATAACATTTCGATTGTCGTAGTAGACGCGTGGGGTTTGGGCGGCGATGCTCCAATCGAAGCGATGACAGTCGATGAGCTGGCCGCAGCCAGCGAGGACACGGTGCCCCAGGCCCACCGGACGCCTGGAGGCGAATCATGAGGATCGACTACCGCCCTGGGGAGTGGCTTGCCCTGGCATCCCCGAGCGGGTTGGCCCTGCTCGAAGGGGGTGCAGATCCTTCGCTGGTGCGTTCGCTGTGGTCGTTGGTGAGCGGTGGGGGCACTTTGGGGGAGGGGTTGGAGGCGGTCAGTTCACGCCGCCCCGGCACCACGCTGTCGTCGCTGCCACCGTTCGCGTTGGTGTTCGTGGACGATGCCGGCGCTCACTTCGCGTGTCGCGGTCCCGTGGGCATTGTGGTCGAGTTGGCTGAGGCGAAGGTGTGTATGAGCGGGGCCGGTGTGGCGAGTTGGCGCGAGGAGCACACGGCGGTGCCCGTGGCGGTGACGGTGACACCAGAAGCGGTTGGTCGCGGACGCCGGGCCGCCAAACCGACCGAGGGAAGAACCCTCGAATTG
>JAIRXV010000351.1 GCA_031268115.1 Bifidobacteriaceae bacterium | reverse complement strand
AGGCTCGCGCGCGCTGAGGTCACGCGCCAATGCAACCGGTCCAACCGGTTGGCGAAAAACCACACCAACCAACCCACAATCGCGAATACTCCAACTATTGCCAGTGCGGTTTCGGCGCCGCTCATCTTAGCCTCCAAGGCCCTCGCGTTGAGCGGTCCTCACCGACCGGGCCCACCGCGACCGTTTCGTAGACGGCGAGGATCCGCGAGGTCACCGCGGGCCAGTCGTAGCGCACCACCGCCTGTGCGGCCGCCGCCGCCAGCGCGCGAGTCCCAGCCATATCGTCGAGCCGGACGATGACGGCACGCGCCAAAGCGTCAGAGTTGCCAACCGGAAACAGGGTCCCCAGCGCCCCATCGTCTAGGACACGACGGAACGCACCGAGATCGCTGGCGACCACGCCCGCGCCCGCACTCATCGCCTCCACCAGCACGATGCCGAACGATTCGCCGCCCGTATGGGGGGCCACGTAAAGGTCGACGGAGGCGAGGAGCTTCCCTTTGTCCTCATCGGTCACTGGGCCGAGAATCTCCACCGCCGCAGCTGAATCCCCCAACGTCTTAGTGGCGACTTCGCCCCGCCCCGCAACCAGCACCCGTACGCCCGGGAACGCGGCCCGTATCGCCGGCAGGGCGCGCAGCAGCACGTCCAGGCCCTTGCGCGGCTCGTCCAACCGGCCGAGGAACGCGATGGTGGGGTGCTGCGGACTGCCCTTCCATTCGTCCCGGGTGCCCGCTTGGGCAAAGGCGTCCACGTATACGCCGTTCGGAATGATGACCGCATCTCCACCCAAATGGTCCACCAGGGTGCGCCGCGCGTCCTCTGAGACGGCAATCGCGCCGCGAATCTTCTCCAGCGGGGAACGCATCAGCGGACCCGCCACGGCCAGCGCGCGGGAGCGGGTTTGGGCCGAGTGGAAGGTCGCTACGATCGGCCCGTCCGCAATCCAGAGGGCAAGCAGCCCGAGCGACGGAGACATCGGCTCGTGGATGTGCAGCACGTTGAATCGGCCCTCCGACAGCCAACGCCGGGTCCGCCTCGCTGCCAGCGGCCCAAACGCCAAACGGGCAACGGAACCGTTGTAATGAACTGGCACCGAACGCCCCGTGGTCACAATGTATTCCGCCACGGGTGTGTCCGAATCGGCCGGGGCTAGGACGGACACTTCGTGGTCGCGTTCGATCAGGGCGCCCGCCAGGTCGCGGATGTGGAATTGCACCCCGCCGGGCACGTCGAACGAGTAGGGACAGACGATGCCGATCCTCACCTAGCCACCTCGGATTTGGGCGTCTTTGGCGGTGTCGAGGTCCTCCACGAAGACTTTCTGCAACATATGCCAATCCGTTGGGTGTTGCGCGATGGAGTCGCTGAGCGCCGTGGCCCAGGCTTGAGTCATCGCCTGAACTTCGCCCGCGGCGTCGAGGTCTGGGCGGCGATGCACCTCTGCGAGCACATCCATCACGTAGCCGCGCTTCGCCCCCGCAGCGCGGCGACGTCCGCCCGTCAGCCGTTCGGAATAGACCGCGAGCGGCAGCAGGGTCGTGCCGGTGAGGCGGGCCAGCGTGGCCGGTCCGGCGGCCACCCGCGCGGTCGTTCCGAACATGGTGACCTCGACCCCTTTGCGGGACAGATCCCGGTCCGCCAGCAACGGCACGATCCCAGGCACGCCCGAGCGGATCGCCCGCACCAGCGGACGAAAGGCACGTCCGGCATCGGCCGGGACAATCTCAATGCCCAGCTGCGCGCGTAGGCGAACGAAATCCTCGAACAGCTCCGGCGGGTTCAGACGCTCCGCGACCGTGGTGACCACGCCGAGGGCGCGGGACGCCCACGCTCCGGCATAGTCCCAGTTGCCCATGTGTGCGAGCACCAATACCGGCTGGGTGTCCCGCTCCACCGCCGCCTTCAACGCGGGCAGTCCCTTGACTCGAATTCGAGCGTCCACCTGATCGCGCGTGAGGCTGGCGGCGTGAAACACCTCCGCGTAATAGAGCATGTAGGCGACCATGGCGCGCCGCCCGAGGCGCCGCACCTGCCGCCTGGAGGCCTGCGGGCGGACCCGCGAGAGATTGCGCTCAAGCTGCCGGACGCCTTTGCCTCGCCAAGCCCACGCACCGACGCCGATGCCGTGGAACACGGCTCCCACCAAACCGGCTGGCAGGCGGGGCACTATTCGCCACGCGAGCAGCGTCAAGTTGAACGATCTAGGCATCGGTTCTCTCCTACGGGGCGGCCGCATCCGCGCCTTGAGCCCAGACCGCGTACATGCGCTGAACTACCGTGATCGCTGCGGCCACACTCAACACGAGCAACGCTCCTACCAGGACCCACCGGCCGGCACCGACACCGGCGGCAAACGTTGCCAGGAGCGTGAAGATCAACCGGTCCGACCGTTCGGCGATACCCCCTTCGGCATGCATCCCGAGGCCCTCCGCCCGGGCCCGGGCGTACGGCACCACCGTGCCCAATGCCCCCGCTGCGACCGCCGCTATCACCCCGAGGACGTCGCCTCGCAGCGCGAAGTAGATGACGAGCCCAGCAAAGATCGCCGAATCGGCCACCCGGTCCAACGTCGAATCGAGAAACGCACCCCAACGAGTCGAGTGTTTGGTGAGGCGCGCCATCGTCCCGTCGAGCGCGTCTCCGCAAGCCACCACCCCGATAACGAGCGCCCCCACCCAAAGGTGGCCGGTTGGGAAAAGCCACAGGGCCGCCGCCGCAGTGGCTAGCGTCCCGGCAATGGTCACCATGTCCGCCGTCACGTGGAGCCGGATCAGCACTTTCGCGGGGGGGGTGAACACGACCCGCGCAACTCCCCGTCCATTCACTCCTAGCATTCGGCGCCTTTCGCTGAATTGGGTTCCGCACCGCAGGGGGACGATGCCGCCTCGACCTTCCCCGGCAAACCCACCCAGGCCTCAGCCAAACGTTTTCGAGTCTCGGCCAAAAGCTGAGGCACCGCCCGGGTTCGAGCGACAATGGGAAAGAAATTGGAGTCGCCGCGCCACCGCGGGACGACATGTTGGTGAAGGTGGGCGCCGATTCCTGCGCCCGCCACATCGCCCTGGTTGATGCCCAGGTTGAAACCCGCCGGGTCCGTAGCGGCACGGCTAGCCCGCATCGCATCTTGAGTCATGCCGACTAACTCGGTCGCCTCAGGGTCGGTCAGCTGCGTCAGGTCGGCCACGTGCCGGTAGGGGCATATCAGAAGGTGACCGGGGTTGTACGGGAACAGGTTTAGAACCGCAAAAGTGAGGGCTCCGCGCGCAACTATCAGACCGGCATCGTCCGCCCGTGACGGCGCCAAACAGAACGGACACTGTGCGGCATCCGCCGTGCTGGGCCGTTCGGCACCTTCGATATAGGCCATTCGGTGAGGTGTCCACAGACGCTCAAAACCGTCCGGGGGTCCCGGAAATGCCAACGCCGGCTCACACATGGGCGCCGCTCACGCCCGCCGAGTCGCAATCGCGGCCACGATCCGCTCCACCGCCTGGTCAATCGGAACCTGGTTTTCCTGCGATCCGTCCCGCAGACGGAAACTCACGGCCTCGGCCGCTACGTCCGTGGCGCCCGCGATCAGCACAAACGGCACTTTCTCCCGCGCTGCGTTGCGGATCTTCTTCCCGAAACGGTCATCGGAGGAATCGAGTTCGGCCCGCACGCCGCGCGAACGCAGACGCTCCAGCACCGCCGCGAGGTGCGGCTCGAACTCTGCCGCCACGGGGACGGCGCGCACCTGCACCGGCGCCAACCAAGGCGGGAACGCGCCAGCATAGTGCTCCGTCAGGATGGCGAAAAACCGCTCAATCGACCCGAACAATGCGCGGTGAATCATGACGGGTCGTTGACGCGAACCGTCCGGTGCCGTGTATTCGAGCCCGAACCGTTCCGGCATGTTGAAGTCGAGCTGAATGGTGGAGATTTGCCAGGTGCGTCCGATGGCGTCCCTCACTTGGACGGATATCTTCGGGCCGTAGAACGCGGCTCCTCCCGGATCGGGAACCAGCTCAAGGCCAGATTCGCGGCCCACTTCCTCAAGGACGGCAGTGGCCTCATCCCACACGGCGTCCTCGCCGACCGAGTGCTCGGGATCGCGGGTCGAAAGCTCCAGATAGAAATCGTTCAAACCGTAGTCCGCGAGCAAATCGAGGACGAACGTGAGCAGCGAGGCCAGCTCGCTGCGCATTTGGTCCCTGGTGCAATAGATGTGAGCGTCGTCTTGGGTGAAGCCGCGCGCCCGTGTCAATCCGTGGACTACGCCAGACTTCTCGTAGCGGTAGACGGTTCCGAACTCGAAAAGCCGGAGCGGCAGCTCCCTGTATGAACGGCCGCGGGCATCGAAGATCAAATTGTGCATGGGGCAGTTCATGGGCTTGAGGTAATAGTCCTGGCCAGCTCGGCGCAGGGTGCCCTCCGCGTCGCGTTCCTCATCCAACTGCATGGGCGGGTACATGCCCTCGCGGAACCAGTCCAGATGGCCGGAAATCTCGTACAGACGACCTTTGGTGATGTGCGGGGTATAGACAAAGTCATAGCCTGCTTCGACATGGCGCTGACGCGAGTAATTCTCCATTTCTTGGCGAATCATTCCGCCTTTAGGGTGGAACACCGCCAATCCGGATCCGATGGCGTCCGGGAATGAGAACAGGTCGAGTTCGGCACCGAGGCGGCGATGGTCGCGGCGTTCGGCCTCAGCGATGCGCTCCTTGTAGGCCCTCAGATCGTCGCGCGACACCCAGGCGGTGCCATATAGGCGCTGCAACTGGGGGTTCTTCTCCGAGCCGCGCCAATAGGCGGCGGCCGACCTCATGATGTCGAAGCCTTGCCCGATCAGCCTGGTGGTTGGCAGATGCGGACCGCGGCAAAGGTCCTTCCACGCGGTGGACCCATC
>JAIRXV010000343.1 GCA_031268115.1 Bifidobacteriaceae bacterium | reverse complement strand
GAAGTGCCGCCGTATTCGTCCACCACTATCGCCATCGGCGTTCCCGAGGCCCGCAATTCGACCAATACGGGTATCGCGCGAGCCGTCTCTGGGACTCGGATCGCCTCATCCAAGAGGGCAGCGACCGGCACCTCGCCGCGCCGCTCGTGAGGTACGGCCACGGCACGGCGCAAACGGACCACACCGACGGCATCGTCGATTGAACCGTCCGCCACAGGGAACGTCGAATGCCCGGACGCTTCGGCCAAGCGGATCACGTCCGCCGCCATCTGGCCGCGCTGCGCGGCGACAATCCGGGTGCGGTCCGTCATCACGTCCACGGCGCGCAGGTCCCGCAGCAGCAAGGTGCGCGAAAGCCGCGAGGCCAAGGTCTCATCGAGTGTGCCGGCCTCGGCGCTGCGCCGCACCACGCTCGCCAACTCCGCCGCGGACCGGGCCCCGGACAATTCTTCCACCGGCTCGACCCCGAACAGTTTCAAGATGGCGTTGGCCGACGCCCCAAGCAGCCAGGTCAGCGGCCTCGCCACGGCCGTGAACACCATCTGGAAAGGCGCCACGCCCGCGGCCGTGGAAAGCGGCCGGGCAATCGCGTACCCCTTCGGGGCAAGCTCACCGCCCAGGATCGAGACTGCGTTGACTACGACGAAGGCCAACGTCCCAGCCAAGGCGGCGACGCCCGCGCGGCCAAGGGCGCCGCCATCGTCCAACCACCTCGCAATGATCCGCGACAACGCCGGCTGAGCCGTAAAACCCAAGGTCACCGTGGTCAGCGTGATACCGACCTGGGCGCCGGACAACTGGGTCGACAATCGGGTGAGGGCGCGGCGCACGGCGGCCACTCGCGTGGGCCGGCGGGCCAGCCGACCGTCGCGCGCGGCGATATCCAGGGAGGCCGGATCGAGGGCGACGAACGAGAACTCGGCGGCAACGAACACGGCGGTGCCGGCGGTCAGGGCAAGGCCCACAATGACATAGATCAGGTCGGCTAACATGCGAACATCGGGGCTAGCCTAGCCCGAATGCGCGGACCTGGGGCTCAGATGTGCAAGGCTGGGAGGCATGACGGAGCACAATCAGCCCAGCGCCGGAGCGTTGGGATCGAGCCTGATTTTGGTCGTCGAAGACGAACCGACCATCGCCACTAACGTTGCTCGCCGCCTCGCCGCTGAGGGAGCGCGCACAGAAGTGGTCTTCAACGGGTTGGATGCCGTGGACCGAGCGGCCCGCATCCACCCCGATCTAGTAGTCCTGGACGTCATGTTGCCGGGGATCGACGGACTGGAGGTTTGCCGACGCATCCAAGCGGACCGGCCCGTCCCGGTGTTGATGTTGACGGCCCGCGACGACGAGACCGACAAACTAGTGGGCCTCGGCGTGGGCGCGGACGATTACATGACGAAACCGTTTTCGATGCGCGAACTCGTTGCCCGCATCAACGCCTTGTTGCGGCGAGTCGAGCGAGCCAAAGCCCTATCGGTGGACACCGCGAGGCTGCCTCCCATGGTGGTGGGCGATGTCACCATCGACCGCGCTCAGCGCCGCGTCAAACGCGGTGGACGCGAGGTCCACCTCACACCGACCGAATTCGATCTGCTGAGCTACCTCGCTTCGGCTCCCCGCACCGTGTTGACGCGGGAAAAGCTGTTGGAGCACGTTTGGGACTGGGTGGATGCGTCCGGCACGCGGACTGTGGACTCCCACATCAAGGCCGTGCGTCGCAAGCTCGGCTCCGATCTGATCCGCACCGTCCACGGCGTCGGCTACGCGTTTGAGCCGACGGACGGAGAATAACCCGACGATGGCGCGCCGCCCGCCTCCCCCAGACCTGCGTCCTTTGGATGCTCTTGGGTCCATCAAGATCAAGCTGGGTGTGTTGGTTACCGGCGCGGTGGTGGCCGCTTCGCTGATCACGTGGGTCGGTTTGGCCAACCGGTTGGGTCCGTCAAGGACGCTGCCGTTGGCGGTGTTCGGGGCGTTGATCGTGACCCAGGTGTTGGCCCATGGGATGACGTCTCCGCTGCGCGAGATCACGGCGGCCGTCCGGGCGATGGCGAAGGGCGACTATTCGGTCCGGGTTCACGCCTCCAGCCGCGACGAGGTGGGCGATTTGGCCCGCGCGTTCAACACGATGGCGGCCGATTTGGCGCGAGTGGACCGGGCCCGGCGGGACATGATCGCCAATGTGTCCCACGAATTGCGCACCCCTGTCGCGGCGTTGCAAGCGGAACTCGAAAACATGGTCGATGGCGTCACCTACCCCACGTCCGAAACCCTCCAGTTGGCGTTGTCTCAAACTGAGCGGTTGTCCCGCCTCGTCATCGACCTGCTGGATATTTCCCGCCTAGAGGCCGGCGCGGTCGACTTGAATATTTCTTCGATTCGTCTTGCCGATTTCTTTGCCGAATCTTTGGATGCGGCCGCGTTTGTGGTCTCGGCCTCGGGTAAGAAACTAGCGTTTCACATTCAAGTCTCCCCGGAGGGTTTGACTGTCGCCGCCGATGAGGAACGCCTTCACCAAGTCACCGCGAACCTCCTGTCCAACGCGATCCGACACTCCCCCGATGGCGGCACCATCGCCCTAAGCGCCGCCGCCAAAGGCCGCCGGGTTGTCCTCCAAGTCGCCGACCAAGGCACCGGCATACCCCCGGACCAAAGAACCCGAGTGTTTGAGCGGTTTGAGCGGGCCGATCCGGCCGGTCAGGCCGATTCGCGCGGAGGGGCCGGCACCGGTCTGGGCCTGGCAATCGCCCGGTGGGTGGTAAACCTCCACGGCGGCACCATTGAGGTGGCGGATTCCTCCCCTGGCTGCACCATGCGAGTCACCTTGCCAGCGCGCGTGCGCGAACGCGGCCGCACGCCCGCCGCCGATGCTCCCCGCCAAGCCAAGGATCGCGAGAGTGGCGTTGCGTAGGCACCGGCCCGGTCGGTAACCTCAACGCGGATCGCGGGTCTGACTGTGACCCCGGCATGGCTCCCGGATTTGGGACGCCAATCCACGGCGTGTGCTGCGCCGCATTCCCGTGACACCGACACCCGAGGACCGCCATGCTCCCTCGCGCCACCCGTTCGTTTGTCCCCGCCGCAGCCCCTGGGCGCACCCACCCGGGGCGCCCATTCGCGGGTCACGGCCGTCCCTGGCAGGACGCGACTGCCGCAGCCGCTGGGCGCACCCGCCCGGAGCGCCCATTCGCAGGTCACGGCCATCCCTGGCAGGACGCGACTGCCGCAGCCGCTGGGCGCACCCGCCCGGGGCGCCCAGCCCTCCGCGTTGCCGTGCGCACCGGGGCCACCCTGCGCGCCCTAGCCAACCTGGCCACCCTGGCCACCCTGGTGGCCGCCTGCTCCGGTCTGCCCGACGCGCCAACGGAACAATCCGACGCCTCGCTGAGCCGTCCCGAAACCTCAAATCCGGTGGCCGATGCCGTTCCCTCCTTTCCCCTGACCCTCAACAACTGCGGTTCCACGGTTCGGCTCGACCGGCCCCCCACTCGGGTGGTCGCACTCAAATCGACACCCGTCGAAACAATGCTCGCCTTGGGGCTAGGTGACCTGATCGTGGGGACCGCGTACCTCGACGGGCCAATTCCCGACGAACTGGCCGCGGAGGGCCTGCCAATTCCGATAGCCCAGCCGATGGCGGACAAACTGCCAGGTCTGGAAACGGTGCTCGCGCTGGAACCGGATTTGATCTATGCCGGTTGGGAATCGATGGTCAGCGCCGAGGGAATTGCCGCACGGGACCGTTTGGCGGATCTCGGAATCGCCACTTATGTCTCGCCCTCCGCCTGCCGGGATCCGGGTTGGCAGCCCGATCCCCTGACCTTCGACACGGTCTTCGCGGAATTCACCGAGGTTGGAACGATGTTCCAAGTCGAGCAGGAGGCCGAGGCGCTTATAGAAGCGAATCGCGCGGACCTGGCGGCGGCCGTCCCGTTGACCGGTGAACGGACGGTGCTTTGGTGGTCCTCGGCCACCGACATCCCCTACGTCGGGGCGGGCATAGGGGCGCCACAGCTCATCGCATCGACCGCCGGGCTGGTCAACGTAGCCGGCGGTGTCCGCGACACGTGGACCTCTTTGGGTTGGGAAGAGATCGTGGCCGCCGATCCGTGGCTCTTTGTCCTGGTCGACGCGGAATGGAACACCGCCGCGCACAAGATCGAAACCCTGCGCACGATGCCGGCCACACGCCAGCTTCAGGCCGTCCGCGAGCAGCGGTTCGCGATTCTCCCGTTTGCGGCGACACAGGGCGGACCGCGCACCGCGTGGGCGGTGAACGAGGTGGTTCGTCAAGCCAAGGCAGTGGGCGCCCAATGACCAGCCGCGAACACCACCCGGCCCCGGCCCTGGTGGGCGAGGCGGACACCCAAGGCAGTGGGCGCCACGAACGGCGTCCGGCCCCGGCCCCGGTGGGCGAGACAGACACCCAAAGCAGTCGGCGCCCAACGACCAGCCACGAACGGCGTCCCGCCCCGGCCCCGGCGGGCGAGACGGACACCCAAAGCAGTCGGCGCCCAACGACCAGCCACGAACGGCGTCCCGCCCCGGCCCTGGTGGTCGCGGTGGTCGCGGTTGCCATCAGTGCTGCGGCGGGCGTCCTCATAGGGCCAACCGGAATCGACCCGGCCGAGGTGGGCGGCGTCATCGTGCATCATTTGTTCGGTTTGGGGGGACCGAACATTCCGCCCGCCGCCGATGCGATTGTGTGGGACCTGCGGCTTCCGCGGGTGCTCACGGGTGCGGCCGTGGGCGCCGGCCTCGGGGTGTGTGGGGCCGTGATGCAGGGGCTAACGCGCAATCCGTTGGCCGATCCTTACCTGTTGGGGCTGTCTTCCGGAGCGGCTTTGGGTGCCGTCTTGGTGCTGTTGGTGGGCCTGCCCGGTGGGGTTCCGGTGGCGGCGTTCGCGGGTTCGCTCCTCGCGCTCGGGGCGAGTTTGGCGCTGGCCCGCTCGTTCGGGGGTTTGAGCCCCACCCGGACCGTTTTGGCGGGGCTTGCGGTCACGCAAGCTGCCTCCGCGTGCGTTGGCTTGGTCGTTTTCGCGTCCGCCAAAGGCGATGCGTTCCGCGAGGTGCTCGGGTGGCTCATGGGGTCGTTGGCGGGGGCCACGTGGCAGGCGGCGGGTTTGACGATGGCGGTGTGCGTCATCGTCGGCGGTGGGCTTGTGGCCTGCGGCGGCGTGCTGGACGCGTTTGCGTTGGGCGATGTGGCCGCGACCAGCATGGGGGTGCGGGTGGCGCCCGTTCGCCGCGGGCTCCTGGTGGCCACCGCCCTGCTGACCGGTGTCCTTGTGTCGCAATCCGGTGCCATTGGCTTTGTTGGCCTGGTGGTTCCCCACGCCGTCCGGATGGTGGCGGGCGGTTTGAACCGGCGGGTGTTGCCTTTGGCCGGGCTGGTGGGCGCGTTCACGGTCATTTGGGCCGATGTCGCGGCACGCACCGTTCTTGTTCCCAACGAATTGCCTGTGGGTATTCTCACCGCCGGAATAGGGGCACCAGTATTTGCGGTTTTGTTGTGGCGTGACAGGAGTCTGGTGTGACCGTGGCCGGAAAGGGACTGGTTGTGCGCGATCTCACCTATACCGTTCCGGGCCGCACGATCCTTGCGGATGTTTCTTTTCACGTCCCTGCCGGGTCTATCGCTGGTCTTGTCGGCCCAAACGGAGCGGGAAAAACCACGTTGTTGCGCGCCGTCGTTGGCGCGGTGGGGAACCGATTGGGCGGCGGGTCTATCGCGTTCGACGGGGCACCCCTCGGACCGCCTGGATCGCGCGCCCGGGCACGGACCGTTGGCTTGGTTGAGCCAACCGGCCTCGCCGCGCCGCTGCGGGTGGGCGAGGTTGTGGCGTTGGGCCGTTTTCCTCACCGTTCCCAGTTCGGTGCGCCAACCGACCGGGACCGTGCCGCGGTTTGCGGGGCGCTGGAACGTGCTGGGGTGGGGCACCTTGAGGATCGGCGGTTGTCGACGCTGTCCGATGGCGAACGTCAGCGTGTCCTCATCGCCCGCGCCTTGGCGCAAAACCCCCGGCTGCTGCTTCTGGATGAACCGACCAGCCACCTCGACCTCGGCGCTGCGAGTCGCGTTGCCGCCATCGTCCGTCAAATCGCCGCCGATGGCGTCGCCGTGGTGGCAGCCCTTCACGACTTGACGATGGCGGCGGGTTTGTGCGAACAGATCGTGGTACTTGACGACGGCCGCGTGGTTGCCGCCGGACCGCCACGCGATGTGCTGACGCGCGAACTTGTCGAGGCGGTCTATCGGGTCCGCTGCGAAGTCTTCGAGAATCCGGCCACGGGGACGCGGGTGTTCGCGTTGGGTTAGGGCCTGGGCGGGTCGATTCCCACTTGGTCCGTCTCAATTGGACGGTCCTCCCGGACGATGGAGCGGGCCTGGCGTTGGCCCGAGCCTAGAGGTGGTGAAATACCGCCGTCCTAGATGTTAGCTGCCGCGTTTCAGCAGGTCAGAGCTACGCTCTTCCCCGCTGACGCGGTCGACCGCCGGTTATTCACCGGCGTCCGTAGGTGTCCTTTGTGTTTGGGGTGCGCGCGTTTGGGTTGGCTTTCCGCGATGGAGGGTGGGGGGTGGTATGACGGCCCGATGCGAAGGGT
>JAIRXV010000330.1 GCA_031268115.1 Bifidobacteriaceae bacterium | reverse complement strand
CTAACGCCGGCCGGGCCTGACGCACGGCGAGGAGACCAACGGAAAGGGGCTCGATCAGGGCTCCTTCGAGCAGCGATACCGAGTCAGGCAGCTTGTGGCACCAGGCGGCCGGATGGCGGACGTACTCCTGCAGCGCGCCCTCAGTAACTGGCAGCGAGGCCCAGAAGAACACATCCGGGCACAAGTTGTACAGCCCATCCCGGCAAAAGTCGCAGGCTCCACATGGCACTCCGGGTTCGAGTGCCACGCGGTCGCCCACGGCCAGGCTCGTGACATCGCCTCCGAGCGCTACCACGACGCCCGAGGTCTCGTGGCCCAACACCATCGGCCCGGTGACCACGTTGGCTCCGATGTAGCCGTTCTCGAACAAGGCCATGTCGGAGCCGCAGACGCCCACGTAGGCGACTTTGACCAACACGTCCGCCGTCCCGATGGCGGGCACGGGCCGTTCCTCGAAAGTGAACTCCGCCGTTCGGTTCATGACCGCCGCGATCATTGACGCGCTCATTTGAAATCTCCTTCTGTTCCTAGCAGGGCTATTCCTTGACCGCTCCGGTCAGCAGGCCCTTGATCAAGCTCTTCTGCGCAAAGAAGCCCAAGACCACCGGAATCAGGATCGCGATGGTGGCCGCAGCGGACATCTTTCCCCAGAACAAGCCCTGTTGGGTCATGTAGCGGTTCATGAAGACAGGCAGGGTCCCCGCCTCTGTGAAGGTGTAGGCGGTGGCGAAAAGGAATTCGTTCCAGGTCACCACGAACACCAGCATCAGCGTGGAGCCGACCCCGCCACGCACGGCGGGGAAAATGACATGCCAGAATGCTTGCCAGCGGTCGCAGCCGTCGATTCTCGCGGCCTCGATGATCGAAGCGGGAACATCCATCATGTAGGTCACGCACATCCACACCAGCAGTGGCACACCCGTCGCCGTGTAGAGCAGTACCATCAGCACACGCGAATCCAGCAGGCCGATTTTTGTGACAATGACATACAGCGGCATGATCACGGCCACCGCGGGCAGGAGGGTCGTCGTGACATACCAGTTGTAGCGAGACGTCGGCTTGCGCAGCCGGCCGTAGACGATCACGTAAGCGATTGGCACTCCCAGCAGGGCGGTCAGGCCGACCGCGCACAAGGTGATGACGACCGAGTTGGTGAGGTGTTGAACGAGGTCCGGATTGATGACTTCGCGATAGTTGTCCAGTGTGGGCGCGAAGGCAAGTCTTGGTGGAGCGACATCACGCTCATTCTTGAAGGAGGACAAGACCATGTAGAAGATGGGGAAGGCATAGACGATGGCCAGGGCGAACAGGCCCACGGCCACCAGCGGCGTCAACCGCCGCGACCGACTCACACGCATTCGATCCATCCCCTCACGGCCGCTTGGTGACGTCGCCTTGGAAGCGGAAGACAATGTTCACCAGGAACAACGTCAGCGCCACCATGACAACCGAAATGGCTGCGGCCCGGCCAACCTGCCAGTCATAGAAGCCCGTCCGGTAGACGTAATACGACAGGTTCGCCGAGGCCACCCCAGGGCCGCCTTGGGTAGTCACGAAGATGATGCCGAACACCTTCAGCAGATTGATCAGGCCAAACATCCCGGCCACTTTGAAATAGGGCTTCAGCAGGGGCAGCTTGAAGTAGATGATCTGCTGTAGAGGGCCGGCGCCGTCTACCTTGGCAGCCTCCAACACCTCCTCCGGCATGCTTTGCAGGCCGGACAGTAGAATCAAGAACAAGAATGGGGTCCACTGCCAGACACAAAGGATCACGATGGTCCACAGCGCATGCTTTGAATCGAAGAAGGATGTGGGTTCCACGCCGAAGAGCTTGGACAAGACCGCGTTCAGGCCGAACGTGGGGCTCAGGATCAGCGTCTTCCACACGATCCCGATGACCGGCTCCATAACGAAATAGGGCATGACCAATATGGACCGAGCCACCGCGATACCTCTGAAATCACGGTTGAAGGCCAGCGCCAGCACGAATGCCAACGCCAGGCCGACAACCAGGGAAACACCCGTGATGACGAACGTGTTCCACATCACGCGGTAGAAGTCGCCATCGCTGAACAAGAAACGGTAGTTGTCCAGGCCGTTTAGACTGGGATCCAAGTCGGGACGCTTGATGTTCCAGCTGACGAAGGACAGTGTGATCGTCACCACGAAGGGTATCTGTGTTACCGCGAGCACGACGGCCAGGCCTGGGGCCTCAAGCCAGTTGACCCGCTTCTCCCTGCGAAAGACGGCGAACATGAGCCAGGCGGCCCCCTCAGCCCTTCACCCTGCCGCCGTCGACGAACGCCTGGGTCGCGGCCTCTTGAGCACTCTTCAAGACGGCGTCGGTCGAAGCGTCCGAGGAGATGTAGTCAGCCAGGAGCGACCCCAGCCGCTCACCCAAGCCCGACCATTCGGGAATGTTGGGCAGGGTGTTTCCCACGTATGGAGTGTCGCGGACTGCGGGATGGTCGAATTCGACGGTCTGTAACGATTCCAGCACCAGGTCGGCATAAGGGGCCAACGCACGGTATTCCGGTGTCCTGTAGGTCGACTCACGCGCCCCGCTGGGGACCGAAAGCCAACCCCTGGCATCCGCGACCAGTTTTACGTAGTCCTTGGAGGTGACCCACTTGATAAATTCGAAGGCATCATCCTTGTTTTTCGCGCCAGAGGTCAACGCGATGCCCCAACCCCCCACGGCCTGGGTGTTGTCCTTGCCCGGCCCGGACGGGGCTATCGCGTAGCTCATTTTCCCCTTGACCGCGGAGTCATCGGCTTCGAGGACGTCGGCCGAGACGGTGGCGTCGAAGTAGATGGCGGCGCCACCGCTGGACATCAGGTTCAGGGTTTCCGTGTAGCCGTTCGAGGAGGCTTCCGGCGCGCCGACGTCTTTTTGCAGTTTGCGGTAGAACTCCCACGCCTGCCTCATCTCAGGCGTGTCGTAGGTGGCGTTCCAGTCCATGTCGCAAATCTGGGCTCCATAGGCGTTCATGATCCCGTTGAACATGAACATGTTCTCGCCGTAGCCGGCCTTGCCTCGGATGGCAATTCCGACGATGCCGTCGTCGGGGCTGTTCAGCTGCTTGGCGAGTTCGTAAACCTCTTCCCAGGTCGGCGCGTCGGGCATGGTCAGGCCGGCCGTGTCGAAAAGGTCCTGGCGGTACATCAGCATGGTGGACTCGCCGTACAACGGCAGCGCCGCCAGCCCTTCGGTCTGCGACGAATAGGCCGAAACGTTCGCCGGAATCATATCCTCGAAGTCGTAAGCCTGCTTCTCCGCTTCCGGCATACCGTCGATCAGTGGCTGGAGCGGCGCCGTCCAGCCCGCCTCTAGGTAGGGGCCAGCGTCGGTCGATCCGATCGTCACCACGTCGAATTGATTCGAGCCCACCGCGACATCTTGCTGGATCTTCGAACGGATGTCGTTCTCCGTCAACATGACATACTCGACTTCGATGCCGGTCTGCTTGGTGAACTCCGGAGTCATCTCCTTCATGGTCATCATGGGGCCGTTGTTCACCGACGCCACGACGATCTTTCCGGCGGTCTTCCCGGCAGCGGCGTCATCGCCGTCCGATCCGCATCCGCTCAGGGCTCCGACGGCGACGCAGGCCGCCATCAGAGCTGAGATTCGCTTGCAATTCATAGTCTTTCTCACCTTTCTATTTCTATTGGGGTTTGAAGCTTGGGGGGGCGTGCTGGTGCCACTGTCCCGGAATCTGGTCGCCGGGATCGGTCCGAGTGACCCTGCCGGGACAAAGCTCGTTCGGCGGCCGTCACCACGGCGTCGGCTGTCATGTCGAACGCCTGCGCCAGGTCCGCGGCGGAGCCGGACGCGCCGAACCGGTCGATCCCGACCACTTCGCCACCGACGCCGACCACGTCGCCCCAGCCAAAGGGTGAGGCGGCCTCGACCACGACCTTGACCGAGTGCCCCGGGAGAACCGACTCCCGGTATTCCGCAGGCTGCGCTCGGAAGATCTCGCGGGAAGGCATGGACACCACGCGCACCCGGCGGCCGGCGGCTCGAAGCGATTCCGCTGCTTTGATCGCCAGCGCCACTTCCGAACCGGTCCCGATCAGGATCGCGTCCGGTTCGGCCTCGTCGCTCACGGTGTAGGCGCCTCGGCGCACCCCTTGGGCCACCAGGACGGGGTCGGCGTCCAACACAGCAACCGGCTGGCGCGACAGCACCAGGCCTGTCGGCCCGTCGCGCCGTATTGCCACGCCCCAAGCTGCTGCGGTCTCTTGCGCGTCCGCCGGTCGCAACACGGCCAGGCCTGGCATCGCCCTGAGCGAAGCGAGTTGTTCGATCGGCTGGTGGGTGGGCCCGTCCTGGCCCACAGCGATCGAGTCATGGGTCCAGACGTAGATAGCCGGCAATCCCATCAGCGCGGCTAGGCGGATGGCCGGACGTTGATAGTCGGAGAAGGCGAGGAAGGTGCCCGAAAACGCCCTGACTCCGCCGGCGAGGACCAGTCCGTTCATGGCGGCCGTCATTGCGTGCTCGCGAACTCCCCAGTGGATGTTGCGTCCCGCCGGGCATGCCCCGGGTGTATTTGCGGGCAGGAGGGCCCCACCGTTCGTGATCGTGGTGCGGTTCGGCTCGGATAGATCTGCCGACCCACCCAGCAGTTCGGGCAGCGCCGCCGCTACAACCTGGATTGCCGCGTGGGAAGCGTCCCTAGTGGACACGCTGTCGCCGACCGGGTGCGCTCGCGCCAGCGCCAAGAGACGTTCGTCGAGGTCTGCGGGCATTACGCGATCCATGGCGGCTCGCCACCGGGTCGCGAGGTCGGGACGCCGCCGCGACCAGGCATCCATGGCCTCATCCCACGCGCGGTGAAGGCCGCGCCCGCGGGCCTCGGCTTGTCGCGCGAAATCGAGCGCGGCCCCGTCGACCGTGAATGCCTCTTGCGCCACCCCGAGGAGAGTCTTCGTCGCCGCCGTCTCTTCGGCGCCGAGAGGTGCCCCGTGAGCCGCGGACGTGTCAAAAGCGTGAGGTGCCGGCCATGCGATGTGGCTGCGGACCATGACTAGGTGCGGGGACTGAGCCTGGCCGGGCGTCGACTGTGACAGCGCCGTGTCGAGCCCGGCGACGTCGACCTCGCCGTCGCCCGCCAAGGGCACCTTGGAGACGCGCCAGCCTTGCGCCGCGAAACGTGCGGCGACATCCTCG
>JAIRXV010000099.1 GCA_031268115.1 Bifidobacteriaceae bacterium | reverse complement strand
GACAGATCCCACGTCACAGGCGTGGTGAAGGTGGCCGGGCTGTCACCGATGTGAACGGACACCGTGCCTGGCAGGAGATCCGCGATCGGACCCGGGATGCCCGAGGCGCCAACGGCCGCGTCCACGGTCGAACCGGCGAGTACCGCGAGATAGGCCGGGTCCACGGTGCTGAACTCACCCACCACCACGGTTGCGGTGACATCGAGCTGCGAGCCGAAGGGATCCAGATCGGTGGTGCCCGTGACCACAACCTCACCGGGCAGGCGCCACACGTTCGTGGCCGGCATGTCCCAAGTCACCGGGACCGCCTGGGTGGTGCCCGTGTTGTAGGCGACGATGACGGTGGTCGGCAACGTCGGGGCAATCCCTTGCGGCGTTTGAAGCTCGACCGGTGCCGCCGAGACCTGAGTCGGGGCCGCGGACGCCCCCCAGAGTTGAGCGGCTGTCGCGGCGCCAGTGGGCGACAGCGCCAGCGTCACATTGGCGTTGGCGGTTGAGGTTTGCAGAACATAGACGCGGTTGGCGCTGAGGAACTGGTAGGTCTCACCGTTCACGGTGTTGAGGATCCACTGTGCGGCCTTCTCGGCCTTGGCGGCGTCCAGATCCGCGTAGGTTGTCAAAGCGGTGGCACTGCCGGTGGTTCCAGCGGTCAGGAACCGGCCGTCATCGGCCTGGAGCACAAAGCGCTTGGCGGCCGTCTGATTGGCGGCCGGGGCCTCGAAGGCCGTCCAACGCTGCGCTGCCGCCTCGGCCGAGGTGGTCGGGAAGGCGGTGCTTGTCGCGGCGCTGACCCCCGCGGTCAAATACCGGCCGGTCTGGGTGGATGAGATGAACACGTCGTCGCCATCGGTCAAGGCCGCAGCCTCCGGCGCAACACCGGAGACGCCATTCACCACGACGGAGGTCACGGACTGCGCGGGGATGGTCACGGTCACACTGGCACTCGCAAGGTCAACCCGCACCGGCTCTTGCGGGACCAGCGAGTTCTTGGTCATATCGGCCAGGGAAGTGTACGAGGCGTCGGCATCCGGGGCAGTCGTGGTGTAAACGGTGGCCGTCGCGCCAGGCGCGATGCGCCCGAACTTGGACAGGTCCACCGTCAACGCTTGGTCCGTGGCCGAGGAGTTCGTGTGAACCATGGTCAGCTCGGAACCCGATCCGCTGAGGGCGCTCATGGTGGTCCCCGACTGTGTGCTGGGGATGATGTAGTCACCGGGCGCGATGAACTTGGTGAAGTTCCGGATGGCGCCGAGCTTGGTGTTGTAGGCGATCTCGCACTGGCCTACGAGGGTGTGGTCCCCGCCGGCATCGGCCACGCGGCGGGCAGACTTGTAAATGGTCCCGCCCTCCCCGTCCGGATAGGGCTGGCAATCGAAGTCGATGAAGACGCCGCCCCAGTTCAAGTTCTCGCCCCGAGGCCCGGGCTGCTCCATGTTGTAGAAGTCCTCGACCGGCTGCCACAGCACCCAGGCGTTGGATTCGAGTTCGCGGACGTCATCGATCATCCGTTGCGCGATTCCCAAACCATTGCCCATGGACAACGGATTCCACGAGCCTGCCCAGTTCCCTTCGATTTCCGACATGTACAGCGGTTTATCGGCCGCCTTGGAAATGTCCCGGGCGCGTAGGCGCTGGTTCTGGCCGTAGGTGTGGGTGTTGAGCTGATCCACGATGGCCTTCGCGGCGGCGGGCCACGAGTTCCAGGTGCTGGTCATGACATCGGGGCTGGTGTCGTCGGGGGAGGAGATGAGGGTCGGGTCGCTGGGGTCCAGTGCCAGCCTGTTAGCCAACGCGGCGAGCGCGGAGGCCTGGACCGCAGGGGTCACCTTTTGGCCTTCTTGGCAGGTGTTGACGCCTACCGCGCGGCACGAGTCGGTGCGGTTGGGGCCGTTCGTGGCGCCCCAGCTGAGCGATGGTTCGTTGAAGGGTTCGAGGGTGGTGAATTGGAAGTCGTAGGTGTTCTCAAGGTACTTGACCACGGTGTCGAGATAGCCCACGTACTTGGCTAAGGCCGCGGGATCGGAGTTGAGGTTGCCGTTGGTGCTGTTGCCATTGCCGTAGACCCAGCCGTTGTTGGTCATGAACCAGGGGGAGGAGTTGACGAACGCCTCGATCTTGGTGGCGGTGCCGTCCTCGACAAGGCGTTGGAGCCACCAGCGTTGGGTTTGATCGGCGTTGAAGTCGTAATGGGTCGGGTCTTCGGGATCCCAGGCCGCCAGGATGGCGGCGCGGTTGGCCTGGGTGGTTGGGGTTCCGCCGTAGAGTCCGAGGGCGCCGTCGGGGTCCTCGGCCCACCAGCCGTCGATTGCGCCGCCTTTGCGCAGGTAATCGACGACATCGGAGGCGTCTTCTCCGCCGATGTTGTAGCGGGCGATATTCAGGGCGAGGCCGTCTTCGCCGAAGACGGCTTGGTAGAAGGGTTCGCGGAGTTCTTCGGGGTAGCTGCCGGTGGCGTTGGCGAACCACACCAGTGAGGTACCCCAACCGTCGAAAGGCTCGGAGGCATACCAAGGGTTGGGGGTGATTGTGACCGGCGTGGCATCGGCCGCCAAAGCGGGAGGGGCGATCATCGCCGTAGCGGTCAAGCCGCTGAGAGTTAGGGCAGCTGCGCAAGCGGACGCAACGTGTCGAACGCGTCGTGATAGAGCCATGCGGGGGAACACTCCTGTTCTAAAGCTGGGACGTGGACAGTGGGCTAGGACGGTGGTGAAATACCACCGTCCTAGGTGTTAGTTGCAGCGTTTCAGCAGGTCAGAGCTACGCTCTTCCCTCCAGACGCGGTCGGACGCCGGTCATTCACTGGCGCCCTAGGCGCTGCGAACTGTGTTGCTGCGGCGTGGGCGGTGCTCCTGACGGCCCCGGCCTCTTGGTGGGGAGGCGGCGCGCCTGGCGGCGCCTGTCGCATCGACTCACACCTCCTCGTGGTGAGTCTTCCTAGCGGAAGGCGGATGGGTATCGCAGTGCTGGAAGCGTCCGGCGACGCTCGGTGTTTACGTAAACATTCTATGTCTAGCGCCCCTTCGGCAACCTGTCAAGCGTGGGGCAGGGGGTGCGGTCGCCTAAGCGCGGAGCAGCGCCTTGATCGCCCGGCGTTCGTCCATGGCGCGGTAGGCCTCGGCGACCTCGCTGAGGGGCAGCGCCAGATCGAACACCTTGCCCGGTTCGATACGGCTGGTCCACACGCGATTGAGCAGGTCCTCCAGGTAGGCCCGCACTGGCGCTGGCCCGCCGCGCACGCCGACATTGCGCCAGAACAGATCGTGGCTGGGCAGTTCGCCGTGCGGCAGCCCAACCACACCGATCATCCCGCCGGCGCGGACGCACGCGACGGCCTGTTGACGGGCGCCATCCGTGCCCACGCACTCCAGCACGGCGTCCGCACCGACGCCATCGGTCAGCGCACGCACGCGTTTCGCTCCCTCTTCTCCGCGTTCGGGCACGATGGCGGTCGCCCCGAATTCGCTCGCCACCTGTTGGCGTGTCTCATGGCGCGACATGGCAATGACCTGGTCCGCCCCGAGTTGAGCGGCGGCGAGGGTCGCGCAAAGCCCCACGGCGCCATCGCCCACCACGGCGACGGACTGGCCTGGGCCTACCCCCGCGCTGATGGCCGCGTGCCAGCCGGTGGCCATGACATCCGAGAGGGTCAGCAGGCTTGGGATGAGGGCGTCATCGGGCACCCCGGGCGTGGCCACGAGCGTGCCGTCCGCGTTGGGCACGCGGATCGCCTCTGCCTGGCAGCCGTCGTAACCGCCGCCGTGCAGGCAGTTGGCCTGAGCGCCTTTGCGGCACAGGGCACACGTGTTGTCGCTGTGCAGAAAGCCGCCGATGACGAACTGACCGGGCTCGACCCGCGTCACCGCGTCACCGACTTCCGCCACGATGCCGATGTATTCGTGACCGATCGGCTTGGGCTCGGGCACGGGTGCCAGACTCCGGTAACGCCACAGGTCAGACCCGCACACACAGGCGGCAACCGTGCGGACGATGGCGTCCGTCGGCTTGGCGATGGTCGGGTCCGGCCGGGTTTCGGCTCGGACATCGCCTTGTCCATGGATCACTGCCCCAATCACGCGGGCCAGTCAACTCTTCTGAGCGGCGCCCCGCAAGCGGAGCGTGACCGCGCCATCTCGCGATGGCGCCGCGGGGGCCGTGTCCGCGGGATCGGATCGACTGCCGTCTCCCGTCCGGCCCCTGTCTTCCGTCCGGTCCCGTTTCCCAGCGTCGTTTCCCTTCACCGGTCGATCCGGGCGCTGCCGCCAGCGGCGTCAAAGCCCTCCGCAACGCAGGTCTGACCCGGGGCAAGATCGGTGCCCAGATGGACATCCCTCACACCGCCGTTCGTGGCCTCCGGGTGCAATGAGCGCTCATAGATGCAGATACGATGCAGATTTCGTAAGCTACCGCCGAATTCTGACCGTTGCCCGCGGTCTGGAGGTATGCTTGACTCATGCTGATCAGGTTTCAGGCGGAGAACTACCGATCCATCTCCAGCCCGGTTGAGTTGTCCATGGTTGCGATCGACAAGGACCGGCCCGAGGCGCGGTCCGAACCCATGCTCGGTGAGAGTCTGCTCCCAGTCGCTGCCATATACGGCCCCAACGCTTCGGGTAAGTCCAACCTCGTCGCGGCGTTCGAGTGGCTGCGCAGCGCAGTCTTCAACTCGCTGCGCACGTGGGACGACGAGATTCCCGTGGACCCCTTTGCCTTCGGCGGGCAAGCAGGCAAACCGACTTCGTTTGAGTTGGAACTGACCGTCAACCATGTCCGCTTCGAGTACGTCCTGGAGTTGTCCCGCGATCGCGTGATCTACGAGGGGCTGTTCCACTACCCGGAGCGGAAGCGGCGCAGGGTGTTCGAGCGAGAAGAGCTTGAACTCACTCTTCAGCGGGGGCTGGGCGTGCTGTCGGGCACCAGAGGACAACTCACGCCTAGGACCCTGGCCTTGTCCGTGGCCCGCCGTTACGACGAGCCACTTGTGCAAGGGTTTGCCAGCCAGTTGCTCCGAATCCGAACGTTTGGGCGCTTTCCGTATTCGGGTCGCGGACTTAGCTCGACGATGGCGCTCCACTCCACGACCATGCACTGGTTCGAGGAACCCGCCCAGGAAGCCCTGTTCGAGGACGCAGATTCTCAGCCCCCGGTTGACCGTGCCAATAGGGACCAGGCCCTCGCCTTGCTTCGGCTAGCTGACCTTGGCATTGAGGATGTGACCATGGAGGAACAAGACGTTGTGTTGCCAGGAACTTCAATAACTCGGAGGCGGCGTCGAGTCGTTTTGTTCCACCGGGTAGAGGACCGTAAGGAGCCTCTCTATTTCAGCGAAGAATCAGAAGGCACCCAAACCTGGTTCAAACTTATCGGTCCAACCCTTGAAGCCCTACGCACGGGTTCGATTGTCGTGGTGGACGAGTTGGATGCAAGCCTCCACCCCACGTTGTCCGCCCAGCTACTGGGCATCTTCCACAGCCCCGACACCAATCCCCTGGGTGCTCAACTGGTGTTCACTTCGCACGACACCAGTTTGTTCACCCATCTCAACCGCGACGAGGTCTGGCTAACCGAGAAACGGCGAGATGGCTCAACGCGGCTGGGATCGCTCGCGGAGTTCGCGGGCGAGAGAGTGCGGAAGTCTCAGAATCTTGAGTCTGGGTACCTACACGGGAGGTTCGGCGCGTTGCCGCACATCGATCAGACTGACTTCCTTCGGGCTCTTGGGCTGATTGGTTAGGTCATGTCTGCCAAACGAACCCGTGCGAAGGACCTGCGGCGGCGAATCGGGCATAGCCCCGAACTGCGGACGCTAGTTGTTTTCTGCGAAGGTGAGGGTTCCGAGCCTGACTACATCCGGGGCCTTCAGCGGCTTCCCCAGGTGGCGGGCAACACGGCGCTCACCATTGAGATCTCCACCAAGCACGGTGTCCCGCTCACCCTTGTTGACTTGGCCGTAAAGAAGCTCAAAGACCCTGAGATTGACGAGTGTTGGTGCGTCTTCGACGTGGAGTGGCCGCGACACCATCCTGGCCTTGCGGAGGCTTTGGCCCGCGCCCGGGGAGCCGGAGTCCAAGTGGCGGTGTCAAACCCATGCTTCGAGCTATGGCTCATCCTGCACTACAAGGAATGCTCGGCTTTCCTCAACACGGACCAAGCCGAACGAAAGAGTAGGAGTCTGGATAGACGGGAGGGCAAGCGCGTCAGCGCCGCCAGTTACATGTCGAGGATAGGAGATGCCGTCCGGCGCGCAGAAGCCCTCGACAGACGCCACGAAGGCAACGGCACTGTCTTCCCAGAGAACAACCCGTCGTCGGGCATGTACCTGTTCATCAGGGCTGTAGGCGCCGACAAGACGCCGGCCCCGGGGTCTGACGGATGATCAGACGCTGCCCGATGTTGGATTGGGGCAGCCACCATCGACAACGCCGAGGAATACAAGGACGCTGGCATCTGCGAGTAGTCCGCGGCCAGAGTCTGCGTTATCGGCGGTGCGTCCCTCATGCCAATCGGTGCGGTCCCCCTTGTCTCAGATGAGGGGGACCGCACCGATTCCTTCCTCGGCGCCCGCGCGATAGGCGGTCCGCTACCGCAGGCGGGGGATCTTGCTCCAGGGGATCATGGCTTGACGGACGCCGGCGCCAGACGGGAAGGTCAGGCGTAGGCCCTTGTCTCTTACTTGCCACGCCACGAGCCCGCTCTTGGAATAGGCCGCGGGGTAGCACAACCCCTTGGTGGGAAGGGAAATGGAGTAGACGTTTCCGGCGCGGTCACAATTCTTCAAGACCTTAGGCAGTACCGGTGGATTCTTCCAAAAATACTCAAGGTCCTTCTTGGGAAGCGTGGTGAACCAACTGTCCACGGCGGCCGTGACTTTGCCGCCCGCGTTAGAAGTGAAATCGGTAATGTCCATAAACTCGCCGGTCACGGTATCCATAGTGACTGATCGGGTGGTGCGGTATTCGTCCCACATTCCGCCAAGGCCCATGATGCAAGCTGCGTTGGTCCCAGAGAATGTGATGACCACCGACACGTACCGCTGGCGGTACACGGCCGAGTTGGTCCACTGTTTGAGCGGCTTGAAGTTCTTGGCGCACATCTTCTTGTATTCGGCGGCGGTCCGCGTCACGCCCTGTTCGCTGCCATATGCGGGCAACTCGGCGAGGAACGCTTTGTACATCTTTCGTGTGGCCGCACCCTTGGAGTAGGATTTCAGTTCGGGTGCGATCAAGGAATCTATCTTCTTATCGAAGGCCTTCTTCACTTTCGCGGTGGTGCCCTTCAGTGTCGGTACTTTGAAGGAATACGCGAAAGACTCTGGGACGTAGCGCCCGGTCTTGTGGGTGCCTTTGATGGTCCTGGAAGACACCGACAGGGGCACATATTTGGCCGATACCGGGCTATCATCGTTCGTCGCGCCCGCCGTTACCGCTCCGGCGGGTCCGGCCGCGACGCTGAGGCCCAACCCCAGCGCGGCCGCCGCGCCGAGCGCAATCCAATTCCTCTTCATCATGGCTACACTTTTCCCTTCTGGCTCTAGGCCCTTCTTGTTGTGGTTTTCGTGAGAATTGTTCGGCACGCAGCCCGCGCGGGGCCCACGTGACAATGGGTGGTGCAAGCGGTTTTGCGTTAGCTACGGTCCGCTTATTCTTCTTCGCTTTCAGCGGTCCCTTCGGCGGGAGCCGCCGTCTGCCAGAAATCGCGATCCTTCTCCCATAGAACCTCGTACAATTCGAGGTAGTGAGGGTCGGTTGGATCCACCGCGTCATCGATCCATATGGTCGGACTTCGGACGTGATCGCTTTCCCAGTTGAAACCGGGTTGCATGGAACGCTCGGTCATGTCCTCGTCAAAGTTGGGGCAGGCCTCCAGCAGGGCACGCAGCTCCTCGGCCGTGGTTGACAGCGGAATGACGGCCTTGGGATAGGTTGCCCATTCGTCGGCGACCGCCGTGAGGTACTCTAAATTCGGCATACCGTTCTCGCGCGCGCAAGCGATCCACGGATTGGTCGCGTCTATGATTTCCTGCTTCTCGGTCAATTCCTCGGAGTCCGTGGTCGCTCGTCCCGGAACCGTATATCCCGATTCCTTGTGGCAGGATTCTAGCGTGGCGGCGTGGTCAACCCCATCGATGAGCAGCACGTAATCGTCGTTCCTGTGCTCGGCATAGAACGCGTCATCGGCCGCGCTGAATTCGCCGGACTTGCCGGCCCAGGATCCACCCTGCCCGGGCATAAACACGATGACATCGTGGTTCTTCTTATCGAACCAGACATCCGCCTGGATGTCTTCGGGGCCGGTATACACCCGGCGGTCGTCGAACGTGGCGGGCAGGCCGGCATCAATCAGGCACGTGTAGAACGCTTCGGCCGTGGCACGCTGGGCGGCACCGAACCCCTCGGCCGCGGGAGTGGCACTGGGGTCAGGGGATACGGCTTCCCCAGTGGGTTCGCCGCTGGGAACGGCGGGGGAGGGCGCGGCACTGGACGGCGCAGCGGTGGTAGGCGTGGGTCCGGTGGGCGTGCGGCCGTCATCGCGGGCAGCGCATCCGCCAGCGGCTATGACAGCGATTGCCAGTGCGGTCGCCCAGATGGAGCGGCGCACAAAGGGTGCAGGGGTCGTAGTCACGGTATGCGCTCCTCTCATAATGGTCGCAAGGTTATGGACTATGGGGATCACACGCGAATCGATGATTCCCACTCCGAAGGCTCGAATCGGATCTTTCGCTGTGGCTTGGCCTGAGTCGCCGCTATTTCAAGCGGGGTATCGTGTCCCAATCGAGCAGGGCGTGCTCCGTGCGCGCGCCGCCGGGGAATGTCAACCGGAGCCCTTCGGGACGTACTTGCCACGCCACCAGAACCGGTTTCTTGTGGCCATTCGGCGGTCCTTCCCCGATGCATTCCTTGTGATCCACGGTGATGACGTTGCCGGGGCGGTCGCAGACGGTCATCCGTTCGGTGACGGTAGGCAATCGGAAGTAGTAAGGAGATATCTTCTCGGGGACGGTCCCCTTGTACCACGTTTTCACCGAAGCGCTGACTTTGCCGCCTTTGTTGGACGTGAAATCTGTGAGCTTGGCGAACTTTCCCGTCTTGGCGTCGATGGTTACGGACCGGTCCGTCTGGTATGCGACCCATAGACCGCCTAGCCCGCCGCAAACCCAGTTTTGCCCTGAGAACGTGAGGACCACCGATGCGTATCTGTCTTCATACACGGCCGCGGAGAGCTTGCCCTTCAGGTTCTGGAATTGACCGCACATGCTCATGGCCTCATCGCGGGAGAATCCCCACATCGTGAACTGTTCCTTCACGTAGGCTTCGAGGTCTTGTACCGTCCATGCGCTCTTCGAGTAGTACGTCAACTCGGCCTTCACCAAGGCGTCGATCCTCGCGTCGAAAGCCGCCTTCACCTTGGCGGATGTACCCGCCAAGGTGGGCAGCCGCAGCGAGTATTTGAAACTGCTCGGCATGTAGCGCCCGGTGTTCCAGGTGGCGTTGACTGTCCTGGAGATCACTGCGACAGAGGCGGGTTTTGCCGCGACCGGCGCCGCGTCGGCCGCGGCGGCCAGCGGGGCGGTCGCGCCGAGCCCCATGCCCAGGAACACCACCCCGGCTATTGCCATCCTGATCCTCGTCATCGCCTAGCTCATTCCTTTCGCGAGATTGCCGGGCCGCCGGCGTGGCAGCGTTCGTGTGCTGGGCCGTCCAGTGCCTTTCGCGAGAACCGGCTTGCCCGTCACTGGATGCTGTCCGGCCGCGCCGCGAATGCCACGCGCCGGTCCTAATCCACTGTCGCCGCGCCGCCCGGCTTCACGGCGCCACCTCCCATGAGGGCGGTGAACTCCATGACGGCGGGCGCTTCGATGCCCAACTCCTGGCTGTCCCGAACGAGGATGACCTCGGAGCCCAACAGCGCCCCAGTTTCCTGGTCCGCATAGAGGAGCAGCTGGCGGTCTTGGGTGGCCGGTGCCGCGAACGCCAGTGCGGGGCGTCCTAGGCGGTCGTTGGTTTGGCCCAAGAAGGACATGCCCTGGGTCTCGGCCAGCGCCAACCACATCGCGGCCCGCACTCGCGCGGGGATGACGTAGGCATAGTGCAGGTCAGCGATCTGGTTCGCCACACACGTCGCAAGGTTGGGACAGCCGGCCCGATCGGTGACCAACTGGCCCGTCAGCGTGGCCGGATCGGTGGACAGCGTTTGGGCGTAGTGCGCACCTTGGTCGCGGCCGGGAACGGCCTCGTCGCGGATCTTGACCCACGTGCCGTCGGCATCGACCAGGCCTTTGTGTGGGTCGAGCGGCTCGCCGCGGCGCTCAATCAGGCGGACCGTCCCGTCGGGAAGGAAGTACTTGTCGGCGCTGATCGGGTCCAGCGTGGGGCTGCCCCCGGCGGCGCCCTCGGACGATTGAGCACCCAGCCACCAACCAGCTAGACGCACCCACTGCACGTCCCCTCCGCCATCGTCCGAGGCCAAGGCCACGCTCTCAGCCAGATCGCGCAACCGATCGGCGGCGTTCACGCCCGCCAACGGCAAGACGCCGGGTTGGGCCTCGCTGAACACCGCCATCGGCGGCGTCACCGCGACCGCCGGGGTGGGTGCGCTGGAAGCGAGCAACGCGATGACAACGCCGGCCGCCACCGTCGCGGACCCGGAAACGGCCGCGGTCACCAGACGATGCCGGCGCGGGCGGGACGTACGCGCGTTGCGGTTGGGCGGTGCCGAGGTCAGCGTCCGAACGCGCCGCGTGGGCCCGGTTCCCGCCGCGTCTTGGGGTGCGGGGCGGACCATCTGGTCGAGGGCGGCCTGTGCGACCTTCCCGAGGCGCTCCTCCTCGTCCGGAGGTAGGGACAGGTCCCGCTGGTGCAGACCCGCCTGGGCCAAGAGATCCAGAACCTCCTGCCCGAGGGCGGCGTCATCGTCAAGACTGTCGTGTGTCCGCGGCATTCGCATCCTCCTTAGCATCCCGCGCAATAGCGCTGATCAGATGGTTCTTGGCCCGGCGCAGACGCATCGTGACCGCCGGTGCGCCGCACCCAAGGATGACGGCCATCTCCGCAACCTTGTACCCGTCGAGAAGCAACGCCACAACCTCCCGGTCCGCGTCGGATAGCTGTTTCAGCAGCTCCTCCGCGGCCGCGGCCTGCACAATTCCTTCGGCGATATCGGGGGCGGCCTGAGTGTCGAGGGATGATCGTTGCGTCACCCGCTCCACCAAGGCGCGGCGGCGTTCCTCCGCCCTCGTGGCGTTGCGGATCAGGCCGTCGCAGATCCGGTAACTCAGGCTCAGTAACTGCCGGTGCTCCACGTCATCGCGCGGCGCCTCGATTCCCTTGGTCCACACCGAACGCAAGGTGTCCACGGCGACATCGTTCGCGGTGTCCGGATCCAAGTGACGCCGGGCATAGCGCGCAAGCGGCGGATGCATGAACTCGAAGAAATCACGGAACTCGGCTTCGGTCACGTCAGCCGCCCGATTGATGGCGCGACCATATGCACGGGTTGAGC
The DNA here is from genome assembly GCA_031268115.1 of Bifidobacteriaceae bacterium. Classification (GTDB taxonomy): domain Bacteria; phylum Actinomycetota; class Actinomycetes; order Actinomycetales; family WQXJ01; genus JAIRRT01. Next base: position 764 of record JAIRXV010000099.1, on the reverse strand, counting down.
GTAGCCCTGGGTGGGCGGCGGGGTGGCGCGGCTGGCGCGATCCGCGGTGCGGCGCGCGTTGACGGCGCCCAAGCGCCCGGTACACGCACTCGCGAACCACACCGCCTGTGCTCCCTTCGCCGCCGCTCAATTGGTGCTGTCCGGCCGGGTCGCGAATGCCACGCGGGAACTCAGACCGTCAGGTCACGACCCCCGGCCCGTGATAGCCCTCCTCGCCATCCCAAACCACGTGGGTCCGTCCCCCGAATTCCGCTCCCGCGAGGCTGGTGATCGAGTTGTTCTGCAGGCCCAGCTCTTGGAGGTTGGAGGGGAAGATGGCGCCGGTGAGGCTGCTGATCTGGTTGCCGGTCAGCCACAGTTCTAGGAGGTTGGCAGGGAAGGTGATGCCGGTGAGGCTGCTGATCTGGTTGCCGATCAGCCACAGTTCTAGGAGGTTGGCAGGGAATGTGGCGCCGGTGAGGCTGCTGATCTGGTTGTGGTCCAGGTGCAGCTTTTGGAGGTTGGTAGGGAAGGTGGCGTCTGTGAGGCTGCTGATCTGGTTGCCGTTCAGGTGCAGCTCTTTGAGGTTGGCAGGGAAGGTGACGCCGGTGAGGCTGCTGATCTGGTTAGCGTCCAGGTGCAGGAATTGGAGGTTGGCAGGGAAGGTGACGCCGGTGAGGCTGCTGATCTGGTTATAGAACAGCCCCAGTTCTTGGAGGTTGGCAGGGAAGGTGGCGTCTGAGAGGCTGCTGATCTGGTTGGCGTCCAGGTACAGGAATTGGAGG
>JAIRXV010000149.1 GCA_031268115.1 Bifidobacteriaceae bacterium | reverse complement strand
CGTCCTGTTCGGTTTCGCGCAGGCCCTCGCTTTGATCCCCGGTGTGTCGCGATCGGGCGGTACCATCACGGCGGGTCTGCTCATGGGCTATACGCGCGAGGCCGCGGCCCGGTATTCGTTTCTCCTGGCGATGCCAGCGGTGTTCGGGTCGGGTCTGTTCGAGTTCGCCAAGTCCGTGGGAGACCCCGGTGGGGTGCCTGGGTGGGGAGCAACTGCCGTCGCGGCGTTGATCGCGTTCTGCGTTGGCTACGTGGTGATCATCGCGTTCTTGAAGATCGTCTCGACCTATTCCTACCGCCCGTTCGCGATCTACCGGGTGGCGTTGGGCACGTTGGTGCTTGGGCTCTTGACGGTTGGGGTTTTGCAAGCCGCATGAGCCGCCACGTCCGAGGGCAGGCGACAGCCCTGAAACGACATCGCTGGAAAAGCCGCTAACAAGTCGCCAAGAAGTCGGCCAGCACGATTGCGCCGAATTCGACGGCGTCCACCGGCACCCGCTCGTCTACCCCGTGGAACATCGCCGTGAAGTCGAAGTCGCTGGGCAGACGCAGCGGCACGAACCCGTAGCCGCGGATTCCGAGCTCCGCCAGGGATTTAGCGTCCGTGCCCGCCGCGAGCATGTAGGGCAGCACCACGCCTTCGGGGTCGGCTCGCCCAAGCGCCTGGGCCATCGCGTCCACCAGCGGTACATCGAAGGGCGACTCGACCCCGATACCTATATGGATCGGGTCCACCGATCCCCGCTCCCCCATCGCCCCCTCGACCACGCCCAGTGCCGCCTGGTGCTGACCGGGCAGGGGACGTATGTCGAGCGTGGCCTCGGCCTGGGAGGGCACCACGTTCGCCTTATATCCGGCGCGCAACCCGGTCGGGTTGCAGGCCGTCCCCAACGTTGGGGCAACGAAACGGCGCACCGGCCCAAGCGCGTCGAGCAACCGATCCAGCGTCCCCGGATCTTCGTCGTAGCCGATTCCCACCAATTCCGCAGTACCCCGCAACAATCCCTCCACGGCCGGGGAAACATGCACCGGCCAGGGATAGGCAGCGAGGCGAGCGACGGCATCGGCCAGGTGCGAGACCGCATTGTCCGGGTTCGCTGCGCTGCCATGCCCGGCCGTTCCCCGCATCGCGAGGCGCAACCACATCAGACCCTTTTCCGCGGTTTGGATCAGATACGCTCGCCGCCCGCCGATAGACGTGGAAAAACCCCCTACCTCCCCTACGGCCTCGGTTGCGCCCGCGAACAGCTCCGGACGGTGCTCGACACACCACTTCGCGCCGAGGCCACCGCCCGATTCCTCGTCCGCGAAGAACGCCAACACCAAGTCTCTGCGCGGGCGCCATCCGCTCTTAGCCATATCTCGGGCACAGGCGATCATCATCGCGTCCATATCTTTCATATCGACGGCGCCCCGGCCCCAAATCGCACCCCCTTGCACGACTCCCGCGAACGGCGGCACCGACCACTCGTCCTCCTGGGCCGGGACCACATCCAGATGCCCATGGACCACCAGTGCAGGCGCCCCCGGATCGGTCCCAGCGATCCGCAAGAAAACACTGCCCCGGCGCGGGCGCGACTCGACGTAGACGGGTTCGTAACCCACTTCGGTCAACAATCCCATTGTGTATTCGGCGGCCGCCCGCTCGCCGCGCGATGAATCGTCGCCCGTGTTGGTGGTATCGAACCGGATCAACTCGGCACAGTATTCGACGGTTTCGGCGGCGATCCGATTCCTGTCCACCGCTTAGGCCCCCGGCAAACGTTGCACCGGAATATCCGCCCACGTCCCATCTTCGATGGCCATATCCCCGACGATGACGGTCCCCACCCAAGCGTCCCGGGCCCGTCCGTGCAGCAACACCTCGCTGCGGATCGTGCCCTCAATGGAGAATCCGGCGCGGACCGCGACCTGCCGTGACGCCCAATTGCCGGCCACGGCCTTCCACACCACCCGCCGCAGCTTCAAGCCGTATTGGTCGAGCGCGTGGCGCACCACGGCTCGGACGGCGACCGTGGCCAGACCCCTTCCCCTGGAGTCCGGCGCCAACAGAAACCCGATCTCAGACGATCCTTGACCGTCGAGCTTCAGTCCCACGGTCCCGGCGAGCCGTAGCGTCGAGGCGGAGATCGGTTCGCGGATGGCCCACGTCAGCTCCGTGCCATCCTCCCAGCCTTTGGCTTGTGTGCCGGTGATGAACTCGTGTGCGTCGGCGCGCCCGTACGGCATCGGCACGGCCGTCCACAGCCGAATATCGGGGTCTTGGCAATAGGCGCGGACGCGCTCGACGTCTGCGAGCCTCAACTCGTCGAGGACCAGGCCATCGGCCACGATTGGGTAGGGTTCCACGGGCACCAAGCCTACGCGCCCGCCTTCGCCCGGGCGGGCAGCACCGCGCGCGGATCCCCCGGCCGGTCAGACTGCCGCCTTCGCCCGGGCGGGCAGCGCCCCGCGGCGCACGTCCCCGCGCTGGCTCACTCCAGCAGGCGGCGCAAGGCTCCTGGCCCAAGGCAGGCCCCACCGACGGTTTCGACGCGCCGGCGCAGTTCTCGGTCTGCGGTCGCCACCACCGCGATATCGCCTTGGTCGATGGCGTACCTCGCCTCTTCGACAATCTGTCCGTCGCCGTCTTTGGGGGCCCGGACCACGCGGACGGCAGGCTCCTCGTTCCAGGTCCGCTCTGCCAGGGGTCCGGCCCGACCCTCGACCACGAGCACCAGTTGCGGATAGAAGCCGTCGAACTCCGGCCAACCGATTGCCCGCCCAGGCACGCCCCGTTTGGCCAGCGGAGCGAGCCGGTCGCGCCAACGCGCCGCAGCGGCCAGACGGTCCTTGTACCAACCGTCGTTGACGGACCCCATCACGTTCGCGATGTCCACGACGAGGGTGAGGCGGGCGCCTAGC
>JAIRXV010000117.1 GCA_031268115.1 Bifidobacteriaceae bacterium | reverse complement strand
CCCACCTTCGAATAACACCGTCGCGCCGCGGTCCAGGGCCTGGTTTAGGAGCAGGGCCGTGTCCGCCACCATTGGCCGGATCCGATCGGCGAAAGCCACGAGCTCCTCGACCACCTGGTCCACCACGATGGCTCGCCGGTTGTACACCTTGACCAGCAGGTGATTCTTCTGCATCAGCGCACCCTCGACCTTCTGGCGCAAAATGCCCGGGTCGAACAGGTCCTGGATGCGGACACCGACGCGCTGCATCTTGTCGGCGTAAGTTGGCCCAATACCGCGTCCAGTGGTCCCAATTTGGCGCTTACCCAAGAAGCGTTCCGTAACCTTATCCATGGTGCGGTTGTAGCTGGGGATAACATGAGCGTTGGCGGAAACAACAAGCTGGGACGTGTCCACCCCCCGCGCTTCAAGGGCTGCAAGCTCCTGGAACAGTACCTCCAGGTCAACCACCACCCCGTTGCGGATCACGGGGACCACCCCCGGCGTGAGAATCCCAGACGGCAACAGGTGCAGCGCATAAGTCTGGCCGCCGATCACCACCGTGTGGCCCGCGTTGTTGCCACCATTGAACTTGACGACGAAGTCAACGTCCTGGCCAAGCAGGTCGGTTGCTTTTCCCTTGCCTTCGTCGCCCAACTGGGCGCCCACCAACACGATTCCCGGCATGCCTAACTCCTCAGGTAGGTGTCTTGGATCAGGCCGCGTCCGCGCGCGGCCCAAAAGGGGGCCAAAGCTCCCGCACGAGCCTACCGGACCGGCCCGCGATCCCGGGGTAGGAACCGCCTGGCGCGCGGGCAGCCTCAAGACCGGGTATGCTCGGTCGCTGGCTGATTCTTGGCCGCGGGGTGTGGCGCAGCTTGGTAGCGCGCTTCGTTCGGGACGAAGAGGTCGTGGGTTCAAATCCCGCCACCCCGACTTTGCAGGGCTGTGACCAGCGGAAACGCTGGGCTATCGGTCTTGGCTTTCCGCTGGGATCGCCGGATGCGTACATTATGCGTACATGGGATCCACCACCGGCGGCAACTGGCGGCATCGTTTCACATCCCCATGATCGGGGCGGCGGGCCGCGGAACCGGCGCCGGCGGCAACGGCGCGAGCGCGTTCCGGCGGGCTTCCTCCATCGCGTCGGCGACTTCGCCCAGCCGGCTCGGCCACAAGTGCCCGTACACGTCCAGGGTCATCGCGGCGCTGGCGTGACCGAGCATCTGCTGGACAACCTTCACATCCGCGCCGGCGGCTATCGCAGCTGAGGCGGCGGTGTGGCGCATTTTGTGGGGCGTCAACCCGAGGCCGTCCAGTCCGGCTTCTTTGACGGCTTTGTCCCAGACTCTGGGCCGCCAGTTGTGGTCGTGGATCGGGCCGCCGCGTTTGGCTTGGAAGATGAAATCCCCAGGCCCGGAGTCTTTGACTAGGGCGGCTAGTTCTTTCGCGAGGAACGCGGTCAGAGGGACGGTTCGCCGTTCGTGGCTTTTCGGTGGCCCGAGGACGCGGGCGCCGTCTTTGTCCACGGTCCAAGTCTTGACGACCCGGAGCTTTCGTCCGACCAGGTCCAGGGCGCCGGTCTTAGCCGCCAGGGCCTCGTTGATCCTCATCCCGGTGTACGCGAGGGCGTAGATGAGCACGGCGTCTTGGTGTACCCCGGTGACTCGTTCGGCGGCATCGGCGAGGTCGCGGACCTGCTGGTGGGTCAGGTAGACGTGTTCTTCTGATTCGGCTTTGGGCAGCGACAACCCGACGACCGGGTTCCGGTCGATTCTGCCTTCGACCAGCGCCCATTTCATAATCGCGCCGAGGTTGGTCACGATGTGCTCGATAGACGAGGCGCCCAGCCGGTTCCGCATCTGCTGGACGGGCAGGAACTCGGGCGGTTTGGTGCCTCTGATCTTGTATCGGGCTGGGGCGCGCCCGTGGTGGAGGTCCGCGACCCAGGCGGCGACTTCGGCGCGGGTGATCGTGTTGATTGGCCGGTGCCCGAACTTCGGGAGGGTGTACATGCGCAGTTCGCGTTCGTATCTGGCTGCGGTCGAGTCCCTGACCGACAGGTGGGCGGCGAGCCACTGTTCGGCGATTTCTCTGAACGGGGCCTTGCCGAGGTCGGGGTCGCGGTAAACAGACGCCCGCAGGTCGTTGTCGATCTTGGTGGCGAACTCCTCGGCGTCGGTCTTCTTGGCGAACGCCCGGTCCCTGAAACGGGTCCCGTCTTCCGTGGGCTCGCGCCAGCGGACGTGCCAACGCGACCCGATGCCGTGACGGGCGAGCTTGTCGCCTTCCTTGGATACCCACTGGTCTTCGACCCAGGCGTGTGCCATCAGATCCTCCCGGTAGTCGTCCTGGGCGCTTGGATGCACCTGGTTGCCGGGAAGGTGCGTGGCGTCTTCCATAATCGGAAGGAGACAAACAAATGTGTGGGCAGTCGTTGACGGCGGGGGAATTGTCGGAGCATTGGGGGGTGCCTTTGACTACGTTGGCGCATTGGCGCAGCCTCGGCTACGGGCCGGCTTATCTGAAGATGCGGGGCATCGTCCGCTACCGGCGGGCCGATGTGGAAGAGTTCGAGGAGGCCAGCTTGAACACCCCCGCCAGGAACCCGGCGTAAACCGAGCTAGCCAACAGAGCGGAAGGCCGGGCGCCCACCCTTGGCGGTGGGAACCCGGCCTTTGCTTTCCCCAGGCGGATCCGCGTCGGAACCACGGACGGTCCGCGATTGTCTGGCGAATCGGCGTCCCGCCGCCATCGTGGCGTGGGCGCGCCCGTCAGATGTCGATGTCGTCGTCGGTTCCGAGGTCGGGGATTTGGTCGATGGCGGCTGAGACCATCTCGTAGTAGTGGTCTTCTTGCCGGCGGACGCGGGCCACATGCCACATGATGATGGCCACCAGGTCTTCGTACCGGTTGTCCAAGTTGACAGGTGGGAGGCTGTCTTCGGGTTCCGGTTCGGGTTCGCCTGGCCAGGGAGCGAGCCGGTGGGTGCGGTCTTGGTCGATCCGGGTGCCCAACATCGAGACCGCTTCCCGCATCCTGGTTTTCCATTCGTCCAGGTCCCGCAGCCAGCCGAACGGCCCGGACCCGCCTTGTTCCGGGTGGTAGGCGGCCTGCCAATGGGTCCTGAGCGCGGAGAGGTGCTCGACCAGGAGTTGGTGGCGGTGCCAGAACGGCGGGATCACCGCGGCCGGGAACTGGAACGTGTGCCGCAGGTCTTCCACCCACGCGTTCAGCGTCAGCCATTGGTGTTCCAACTCGTCGGACGAGAGTTCCGCCCAGATGATCGGGGCGGGCGGCCCGTCCGTGTCGGAGGCGTTGTCCCCAAGGTCGGCGCCGCCATAGTCTTCTGCGACGTCGCCTGGTTCCAGATCGGGTCCGTCGGGCTCGAACAGGTCCGTGTCGGATAGCTCCGTCATGGTTTCCCCCTTCACATCCCGATCCCGGCGGCGGCTTGCGCCGCGTGTTGGGGCGGCGCCGCGAACGGGGCTTGGGCGGGCGGAGTCCGCCCGATCATGGTCAGCCCGTGCGGTTGCCCTTGCAGGACGCCCGTCTCGGCTTGTGGGGTTTGGGCGCGGCGGGGGGAGCGGTCGATTTGGTAGTTGGTGACGGCCGTGTCGTGGCCGATGCGTTTGGCGACGAACTCCTCGCGCTGTTCGACGGTCCCGTCCTGGTTGGTGTGGCTGAACGTGTGGAGGCCGCCTTCG
>JAIRXV010000116.1 GCA_031268115.1 Bifidobacteriaceae bacterium | reverse complement strand
CGAGGCCGGGGTGTGGGTCTTGACCGCGACCGATGGAGGTGCGGCGGACCTGGCCGCGTTGGGTTTGGTGCCAGCACCCGTGTGAGCGGTCCGGACGCAGGCGAAGTCGGTCCGGGAGTGGCACGGCCGCTTCGCCTGGCGCCACGGGCGAGCGGTCTGCGGTGCGGGTGGCCCCGCCTGCGGCTCGACCCGGCTCCGCAGCGGATGCTGAGGGCCGCGATCCCAGTCCCTGAGCAGTTGCGGGATGCAGTAGACTAGTCCGTTGGACGTGCGCGCCCTATGCGCGCACGGCGTCTCTTTCGTATCCGCGAACCATGTCGCCGGGGTAACTGTGTGCCCGGGGGCGGGGACGGCATCGGGCACGGTGGGGCGCACACGACCCACATCGATCAGTAGCGGAGGGGAATGGCCAAGAAGGACGGCGTCATTGAGATTGAGGGCACGGTGGTCGAGGCGTTGCCGAACGCGATGTTCCGCGTGGAGCTACAAAACGGGCACAAGGTTCTGGCCCACATCTCAGGGAAGATGCGTCAGCACTACATCAGGAGTCTCCCCGAGGACCGGGTGGTGGTGGAGCTCAGCCCGTATGACCTTTCTCGCGGCCGAATCGTCTACCGGTACAAGTGAGACAACCGAAAGTTCGAGCGCGCATGAAGGTGAAACCCAGCGTCAAGCGGATCTGCGATCACTGCAAGGTGATCCGCAGGAACGGCCGCGTGATGGTGATCTGCTCCGTCAATCCCCGTCACAAGCAGCGGCAAGGCTAACGCCACTTCCAAGAGCGTTGCCAAGGGGTCGGTCCGGCCCCTCACCCCCGGCTCGGAGGCCGGGGCCCGAACAATCGGGGCGGCAACGCACCAGACCTCCGAACAGTTCACCGGGAGCAGAACAATAAGATGGCACGTATAGCAGGTGTTGACTTGCCGCGGGAGAAGCGGCTGGAAGTGGCACTGACTTACATCTTCGGAATCGGGCGCACGCGGGCCAAGCAGACCCTCGTAGCCACCGGAGTCAGCCCCGATCTGCGAGTCAAAGACCTCGGAGACGCCGACCTTGTGGCGTTGCGCGATTACATCGAGGCGACGTACGAGGTAGAAGGCGACCTCCGGCGGGAAATCGCCGCAGACATTCGCCGTAAGGTGGAAATCGGCTCATACCAGGGTATGCGGCATCGTCGGGGCCTGCCCGTGCATGGCCAGCGCACCAAGACGAACGCGCGTACCCGCAAGGGCCGTAAGCGCACCGTGGCCGGCAAGAAGAAGGCTGGCAAGAAGTAACCGCCCGTTCCCCACACCGATCAGGACCTCGCAAGGAGAGACACCGCACCCATGCCTCCCAAGTCACGCACTGGCACTCGCAAGCCGCGTCGCAAAGACAGGAAGAACGTCCCCCTGGGCCACGCCCACATCAAATCGACGTTCAACAACACCATCGTGTCGATCACCGACCCATCCGGCGCCGTGCTGGCCTGGGCCTCCTCGGGTCAGGTCGGGTTCAAGGGCTCGCGCAAGTCGACGCCCTTCGCTGCCCAATTGGCGGCGGAGGCCGCTGCCCGGCGCGCCCAAGACCACGGGGTAAAGAAGGTGGACGTGTTCGTCAAGGGTCCAGGCGCCGGGCGCGAGACCGCGATCCGGTCGCTGCAGGCAGCTGGACTGGAGGTCGGCACAATATCGGATGTGACGCCTCAGGCACACAACGGTTGCCGGCCGCCCAAGCGGCGTCGGGTCTAGAACAAACCTCGTTTGGCCGTCGCGGAGGCCGGCTCCGCGACGCAGCCATGGTGCCAGTTGAGCGATGCGGGCACCAAGCGCAACCGAGGCGTCATATGGCGGGCGCCTCTTCGGAAAGGAATGACATCAGGTGCTGATCGCACAACGCCCCACATTGACTGAAGAGATCGTCTCCGACCACCGTTCGCGTTTCGTTATCGAGCCTCTCGAACCAGGGTTCGGGTACACGCTTGGAAACTCGCTGCGCCGCACACTGCTTTCCTCGATTCCAGGGGCTGCGGTTACCTCGGTCCGGATCGACGGCGTGCTCCACGAGTTTTCGACAGTACCCGGAGTCAAGGAAGACGTCACGGAGCTGATTCTCGGCCTGAAAAATCTGGTCGTTTCGTCCGAACACGATATGCCCGTGGTCATGTACCTGCGTAAGCAGGGCCCCGGCCGGGTCACCGCCGGAGACATTACGCCGCCCGCGGGCGTCGAAGTCCATAACCCGGAGCTTCACGTGGCCACGATCAACGCCAGGGGCAAACTAGAGATCGAGCTTACTGTGGAGCGCGGGCGCGGCTACGTCTCCGCGGTCCAGAACAAGAACCCTGACGCCGAGATTGGGCGCATCCCAATCGATTCGATCTACTCGCCGGTCCTCAAGGTGACCTACAAGGTCGAGGCGACACGGGTGGAGCAGCGTACCGACTTCGATCGCCTTGTGGTCGACGTCGAGACGAAACCGTCTATCTCGCCTCGGGACGCGATAGCGTCGGCAGGCACCACGCTCGTGGAGCTATTCGGATTGGCGCGGGAGCTGAACGTTGAGGCCGAAGGCATCGAAATCGGCCCATCTCCGACCGACGCCGCCCTCGCTGCCGATCTGGCCCTGCCCATCGAAGATCTGGACCTGACCATCCGGTCATACAACTGCCTCAAACGCGAAGGCATTCACTCCGTAGGCGAACTCGTGGCCCGTTCAGAGGCGGACTTGTTGGATATCCGCAACTTCGGTGCCAAGTCGATCACTGAAGTCAAGGAGAAGCTGAGCGGCCTAGGGTTGGGCCTGAAGGACTCTCCCATCGACTTCGACCCGACGGCGATTGCGGCGACCGCCCCCGAATTCACGAGCGACGAGTCGTACTGACTTTCCTGAGACAACCCATAAGGAGAACCGATCATGCCCACGCCCACCAAGGGTCCTCGGCTCGGTGGCGGACCAGCCCACGAAAGGCTCATGTTGGCGGGCCTCGCGACGAGCCTGTTCGAGCACAAGCGCATCACCACGACAGAGGTCAAAGCCAAGCGCCTGCGTCCCTTAGCCGAGAGACTCATCACTTTCGCCAAGCGAGGCGACCTGGCCGCGCGACGCCGTGTGATGAGAGTGATCCGCGACAAGGGCGTGGTCCATGCTCTGTTCACTGAAATCGCGCCAAAGATGGCGGAACGCCCCGGGGGATACACCCGGATCGTGAAGATCGGCCCCCGCAAGGGCGATGCGGCGCCGATGGCGGTCATCGAATTGGTAACCGATCCAGTGGAGTTCAAGACGCGGCGGACCCCCGCCGAGGCCCAGGCCGCTGAGGAAGACGCGAAGGCTCAGAAGAAGGCCGCGACCGCCGCCCCAGGGCGCCGAGGCCGCGGCCGGGCCCGCAGCGCGACGAAGCAAGCGGCACCGGAGGCCGGGTCAGCGGGCAAGGTCCAAGAGTCCGGGCCGAAGGCAGCGCCTTCAGCGGCCGAGCCAGAGGCCGCCGAGGCGGAGGCAGTCGTGCCAGAGGCCGTTGAGGCATCCGATGAACTCGGAGCCAGCGAACCCGCCAAGGCCACCGACCCCGAAGGTACCGACCCCGAGGGTACCGACCCCGAGGGTACTGAGCCTGAGGCCAAGTAGCCGCTGCTGCCGAGCAGCGGCGGGCTCGGCAGCCACTCGCTGGTCGGGTCCGCACCCAAGAGTTCGCAGTCTGTTTCCCTGGCGTTCACCTTGGTGTGGCTTCGCGTTGGGTTGGCGCTCCTAACTTCGGAAGCTGGTCCGGAAATCCCGCGACCAACAGTCCGATTGGAGAGCAAGTGAGATCTCGCCTCTTGCCCACGGTCGGGGCCGCCGCCCTGACTGCCGCCCTTGCCCTTTCTGGTTGTGCCGCGAACGAAAGCGGCCCCGATCCCTCCTCGACACCTTCTGATACATCCGGCGATTCGACCGCTGAGTCTCCCCAAACCGATCCCACCGACGATGGCGGCGCGGCCGTTTCCCTGTCCGGCACCTTGAACGGGGGAGGGGCATCGTCGCAGGGCCCGGCGCAGGAAGCGTGGCGCGCCGGCTTTTCGGGGCTCAATCCCGGCGTCACGGTCAACTACGACCCGACAGGCTCCGGGGATGGCCGCAAGGCCTTTTCTGAGGGTGGGTTGGCCTTCGCTGGATCGGACAGCGCCTTCGGTCCCGATGAGATCGCTGCCGGAGGGTTCGGTTCTTGCGCCGATGGCTCGGGTTTGATTGAGGTCCCTGTGTACATTTCCCCGATCGCGGTCGGCTTCAACTTGCCTGGAGTCGACTCTCTCAACCTCGACGCCGCCACGGTCGCCAGCATCTTCACCGGTCAGATCACGGCTTGGAACGATCCGGCGATTGTGGAGCAGAACGATGGCACGGACCTGCCGGATCTAGCGATCACCGCGGTACACCGAGCTGACTCCTCGGGCACTACCGCCAACTTCACGGACTACCTCGATCAGGCCTCTGGCGGGGTGTGGACGGAAGGATCCGTGGAGGACTGGCCGGATTCCCTCCAAGGTGAGGCGGCCGAAAGCACCTCGGGCGTAGCGGAGACCATCGTGGGAACCGAGGGGGCCATTGGTTACCTCGACGCATCGAGGGCCGCGGGCGCCATGGGGACCGCAGCGATCAAGGTGGGCGAGAACTACGTCTCATACTCACCGGCCGCTGCCGCCGCCGCCGTGGGCGGCTCGACGTTCCAGTCGGATCGTTCGGCCGGCGATGTCGTGGTGGACATCGACCGGACGATCGATTCGGGTGAGGTCTACCCCCTAATCCTGATTTCCTACCTGATCGGCTGCGAGACGTACGCCGATCCCTCACAGGGCGCATTGGTAAAGGGGTACCTCGAATACGTCGCCTCACCTGAAGGCCAAGCCGAGGCGGCGGCCAACGCCGGTTCCGCGCCGATCACCGGGGATCCGAACGTGGAACCGAAGGTGGCGGCGGCCATCGCTTCGATCCAGTAGGGTCGGATCGGCGAAATGAGTTCCTCTTCATCGACCCTTGAAGCTCCTCCTACGCCAGATGCCCCCGCGCCTCGCGCTTCGGGTCCGATGGCGCCAGGGGGTTCGCTTCGGGGCGGCAACAAGAATGGAGAACGGGCCGGGGACCGCGCCGCCCGCTCCATCGCGACGGCGGCGGGCGCGACAATCCTGGTCGCGCTCGCCGGGGTGGGCATCTTCTTGTTGGCGAGGGGCCTACCCGCGCTGCGCGCTGGGGAAGGCGACCTGCCCGATGGCGCAACGAACTTCTGGCAGCTCGCTGGGCCGCTCGCGTTCGGTTCCATCTGGGCCGCGGCGCTGGCCCTCCTATTCGCTGTCCCGGTGGCCGTTGCCGTTGCACTGTTTATAACGATGTACGCGCCGCGCCGGTTCGCGGGGCCGTTGGGCGCCATCGTCGATCTGTTGGCAGCCATTCCCTCCGTGGTCTACGGGTTGTGGGGACTGATGGTGTTTGCGCCGCTGACGGCGGGGCTTTACGGGTGGCTTGGCGACCGCGTGGGGTGGTTTCCCCTTTTCGCGGGCAAGACCTCTGCCACCGGCCGCACTATTCTGACGGCTGCCTTGGTCTTGGCGATCATGGTCCTGCCGATCATCGCCTCGGTCTGTCGGGAGGTGTTTATTCAAACGCCGACGCTTTCGGTCGAAGCGGCCCTGGCGCTTGGCGCGACCCGTTGGGAGATGATCCGGATGGCCGTGTTCCCGTTCGCGCGCTCCGGCATCGTCTCCGGCGCGATGCTCGGGCTGGGACGTGCCTTAGGGGAGACGATGGCGGTTGCCATGGTGTTGTCGCCAACTCCCTTCCTTATGACCTTCCGTCTGCTGAACTCCACCAACCCGAACACCATTGCGGCGTCAATCGCCCAAAACTTCCCCGAGGCGTACGGGATGGAGGTCAACGCTCTGATTGGGCTCGGTCTGCTGCTGTTCGCCATCACGTTTGCCGTCAACTATCTCGCGCGCCGAGTGGTCGCGCGCGCCCACCCTGGAGGCTGATCCCATTGGCTGTCATTGCCCTTGATCGAGCTCCGGCCATCGCTCTGCCGCGGGGTATCCGCCGCAGCCGCCGGACTGTCAATGCCACGGCCACCGTGGCTATCACCGGCCTCTTCGTCCTCGCTCTCGTCCCGCTCGGTTCCTTGTTGTGGACCGCGGCGTCGCGTGGCCTAGCCCGCTTCGACGTTGAGTTCTTCACCAACTCGATGCTCGGAGTGGTGGGTGGCGGCGGTGGGGCGTTGCACGCCATCGTCGGGACGGGCCTGATCACCGGGGCCACAATCCTGCTTTCGGTGCCCGTGGGTGTCACCGCGGCCGTCTATCTCGTAGAGTACGGACGCGGGTGGTTCAAACGAACCGTGACTTTCTTGGTCGATGTTATGACCGGTATCCCATCCATCGTGGCCGGCCTGTTCGCATACGCCGTGTTCTCGTTGATTCTCGGACCTGGCATGCGCTCGGGCGTGGCCGGCGCGCTCGCGCTTTCGCTGCTGATGATTCCGGTGGTGGTGCGCTCCAGCGAAGAAATGCTGCGCTTGGTGCCGGACGAATTGCGCGAGGCCTCCTATGCCCTTGGTGTGCCGAAATACCGGACAATCCTCAAGGTTGTGCTGCCCACATCGATTTCCGGCATCGTCGCTGGGGTTATGATCGGGATCGCGCGAATTGTGGGGGAGACCGCGCCGCTGCTGTTGGTTGCCGGCTACACCGATGTAATGAACTACAATCTGTTCTCTGAACGGATCACAACCTTGCCCGTGTTCATCTATTCGCAGTGGAAGAACAAAGGCATGGACGTGGCCGCCTACGATGACCGCGCATGGACCGCTGCTTTGGTTCTAATCGCGTTCGTGTTGCTACTAAACCTTGTCTCGCGCCTCGTTGCGCGGCTATTTGCACCCAAGGCCCGCTGAAAGGTCCGTCTTCTCGCCATGACCACCGCCAATACCATAGAGATTAGCTCTCTAAACGCCTACTACGGCAACTTCCTGGCCGTGGCCGACGTTTCGTTGACTATCGTTTCGCGCAGCATCACCGCATTCATCGGACCGTCCGGGTGTGGCAAATCCACCCTGTTGCGGGCCATCAACCGCATGCACGAGGTTGCCCCGGGTGCGCGCGTCACCGGTTCCATCCTGTTGGACGGACAGGACATGTATGCCCAGGGGATAGATCCGGTACTGGTCCGTCAGCGGGTCGGCATGGTCTTTCAGCGGCCCAATCCCTTCCCGACTATGTCGATCCGGGACAACGTGCTGGCCGGTGTCCGCTTGCAGTCCGGCCGCCTGGGTAGACGCGAAGCAGAGGAGTTGGTTGAGAAGTCGTTGCGGGCGGCGGGCCTGTGGGAAGAGGTGCGCGATCGGCTCGGCAAACCCGGCGCGGGACTGTCTGGGGGGCAGCAGCAGCGGCTGTGCATCGCTCGGGCGATCGCAATCGAGCCGGAGGTGCTGCTCATGGACGAACCGTGCTCGGCACTGGATCCGATCTCCACCTTGGCAATCGAGGACTTGATGGCGGATTTGAAAGCTAGCTACACCGTGGTGATAGTCACACACAACATGCAGCAGGCCGC
>JAIRXV010000080.1 GCA_031268115.1 Bifidobacteriaceae bacterium | reverse complement strand
CTCGGCAGTGCGAGATTGACCTCTTCCAGACCGCCTACCCAGATCGGTTCCTCCACGCGGGTATGGCCGAGGCCAACATGGTGAGCATGGCCGGGGCGCTCGCCCGCCGAGGCTACACGCCCTTTGTCCACACGTTCGGCACCTTCGCGACGCGCCGCCCCTTGGATCAGATCGTCAATTCCGTGGCCTATCCGGCATTGCCCGTGCGACTTGTCGGGTTCATGCCCGGAATCTCAAGTCCAGGCGGACCGAGCCACCAGGCAATTGAGGATGTCGCCTTGATGAGGGCTATCCCCAACATGACTGTGATCGACCTGGCCGATGCCGTCGAAATAGCCGCCGCTGTTCCCGTCATCGCCGATATGCCAGGGCCCGTCTACATCAGGTTGAAGCGAGGAGAGATACCGATTCTCTTCGATCCGAGCCACCCCTTCGCCCTGGACCGGGCCCAAGTGCTGCGCACCGGTTCCGATTTGGCCATCTTCGCGTCGGGGATGATGGTCTCGGCGGCTTTGGCCGCCGGCGAAACCCTGTCCGATGCCGGACATCGCATCGCCGTGGTCGATGTACCGGTGATCAAACCCATAGACCGCGCCACTGTCGCTCAGATCGCTAGGGGCACCCGCGGCGCGGTGACCGCTGAGAACCACACAATCGTGGGAGGCCTCGGCTCGGCTGTCGCCGAGGTGCTGGCCGAGGAAGGAATCGGCGTGAAGCTCAGGCGGGTGGGTCTGCGCGACACCTTCGCTGAGGGCTCGCGCAAGGCCCCGTTCCTGTTCCGGAAATACGGCCTCGGAACCGGGGACATCATCGCAGCCGCCTGGGAGCTCCTGGGCGAGGCTGGCCCGCCGCCGCGGGCCGCCATCGTCCAGGCCCCGCCAGGGGAATACTCACCCGTGTAGCGTGAAAACCAGAACCCCATCCATCAACTACGAGAGAACGGAAGGCAATGTCGCTTCAGGAGTTTGTGCCGACTCCCGACTTTGAGGAGTACCGGGAGCAATTCAAGGACTTCTTCCACCTTGAGCGGCGCGAGGACGGCGTTTTGCTGGCCAAGGCGCACACGCTGGGTGGGCCGATTCAACTCAGCGTCCAGAACCACCGAGCGCTCGGCCAAATGCTCAAGGTGATCGGCTCCGATCCGAAGAACGAATTGGTGATCCTAACCGGATCGGGGGAGGAGTTCATGATGGGCTCCGATCCGAAGGGCTTCGAGATCGAAGAGGCCGACGTCTACAGCTGGGCGTATGAGTATGCCTACAAAGACGGGCGAACCAACGTCACAGCGCTAGTCAACGAGATAGAAGTCCCCACGATCGGCTTGTTCAACGGTTCCGGATTCCATCCGGAAATCGTCCTGATGTGCGATTTGACTCTGGCCGCAGAGGATGCGGTCATCTTCGATCTCCACTTCGACATCGGTTCTGTCCCGGCCGATGGCATCCACAACTGTTTCCAGGAGCTGCTCGGCGTCAAGCGGGCGGCCTACGCGCTCTTGACGGGGGAGGCGATCTCCGCCTCCAAGGCTCTGGAACTCGGACTGGTCAACGAGGTGCTGCCACGCGATCAGCTTGAGGCCCGCGCCTGGGCGCTGGCCGATCACATCATGTCCCGTCCTCGGACCATCCGCCGCCTCACCACCCAGATCATTCGCCGTCCCTGGAAGCGCAGGATATTCGAGGACCTCGACGGCGGATTCGGCATCCAAATGTTTGGCCACGTGGCGTCGAAACATGCCATACATGGCGAACAGCACATCCGTTCCACGGTTGACTATGTACGCGAAGGACGCAAGAACAACTTCGATTGATCGACCTCATTTTATCCCTGTTTCGGGATCGGGCAAGTCGAACCGAAGAAGGGCCAACCCAAATCACAAAGGGGCGTGCGCCGCTAAATAGGGCACGCCAGAACAGCTCTAAGACAACTCAAAGAGGAGTTCTCATGAAGAAAAATACACCAAGGATGCTCCTGGCAGCGATCGGCGTCGTTGCTACCGCGTCCCTAGTCGTTTCGTGTTCGCCGTCGGACCAAGGCGCCGAGGAAGACACGGGCTCCACCACGAGCGAGTCCGCTGGGGACGCTGGCACGACGGACGAGGATCAAGCGGCGGGGGGCGATGCGGTCTCGATCACGATAGCTATGATGAACGGCGGCAAGCCCGGGCTCGACGCGGTCATCGCAGCATTCGAAGAGGCAAACCCCAGCATCAACATTGAGGCGAGCTACTACGAATCGGGAGACTCCTTCAACTCAGCGGTTATAACGCAATTCGCTTCGGGCAACGGGACCGACATCGTGTACGTCATCGGCGGACAGGCGGCGCCCGTTTCGGTACGGCCCTTCGCTGAGGCCGGTTACCTGATGGACCTCTCGGACCAGCCGTGGGTTGCGGGCATGTACGAAGGAACCAAGGACCTCTATACGGTGGACGGAAAGGTCCTCGGCTACGAGGTGGGCCTCTCGCCGCTGGCCCTGCTCAACTACAACCGCGACATCTTCGCCGAGCTTGGCGTTGAGGTTCCGCAGACGTTCGACGAACTGCTGGGCGTATGCGGCACAATCAGCGAGAATTCAGACGTTGTACCGATCTCATTTGCCGCGGGTCTGCCAGCGGTCGATGCCAACAACACCGCCGTCATCGCTGGCAACACGGTCACCTCGCTAGACCCAGACTGGCTGGATAAGCGCTACGCGGACGAAGTGACCTTCGTGGGGGATCCGGGTTGGACCCGCGCCCTGGAACAGATCGTTGAGATGATCGACGGCGGCTGCTTCTCAGCCGGCACCGCCGCCCTGCAGATGCCCGAGATGATCTCGGAGTTCGCTAACGCGGAGGCCGCCATGATGTTCACATACGGTGGCCAAAACGGGCGCGTGAAGGCAGAGTCCCCGGACCTCAACATCGGGATGTTCCCATTCCCCGCCGATGCGAAAGAAGACACTCGTTTGACGCCGCAATCGGCTGGCGGAATGGGCATTTGGACAGGCTCGACCCATCAGGAGGAGGCTAAGCAATTCCTGGAGTATCTGGCCAGCCCGGAGTCTTCGGACACGTACAGCGACCTGAACTATCTGCTTTCCGGGCAACAGGCCGCCACCGCAGAAATGCCGGAATCGTACAAGGACTTGACGACGGTGTTCGAGGAGGGTCTGATCGTGCCCGATCAGGTTGCCCTGTGGCCCAGCCCATCGATGAGAGATATTGTCGGGGCGAGTATTCAGGGCCTGTTTACGAATCAGAAGACCGTGGAAGAAGTGCTCCAAGACTTCGACAACGCATGGGAAGAAAGCTGAACTAGAGTTCTGCGCCAACAACCCAGTGGAGGGGTCCGTCTCGTCCCGATGAGCGGACCCCTCGGGGCCACGGCAGCCCGCCCGGCGAAGGAGGAACACCAACATGGAAGCCGATCACATCTTTATCGCTCTGACCAACCCCGTTGACGGGAAGGAGAACGAGTTCAACGAGTTCTACGATCGCTACCACGTTCCGGAGGTCATCTCGGCACCCGGATGGGTGGCGGCGCAGCGCTACGAGCTGAGTTCGGAGCAGCGAGCCGATCAGAGCCCACCGTGGAAGTACATCGTGATCTACGAGATCGCCAGACCCGAGGGGGAGATTCTCTCGGCACTGGGAGACCGGAAGGATCTAGGTCCGCGGGCGCACCCGGAGCAACCCCTGTGGAAGGACGATTCGCAGGTCTGGATCTACAAGAAGGTTGGGCCCCGTCAGGTCGAGGAACGCCCATGAGTGCGCCCCCAAGCAAGGCGGTCCTAAGAAGACGCCGCAAGATCTTGGTCAGACACGTTCCGTGGGTGCTCGCGATTCCGGGGATCGTCTTGATGCTCGTGTTGAGGTTCCTGCCCGCGGTGGGCAGCGCCGGATACGCGTTCACAGACTGGAATGGCTTGACGCTATCGGCCAACTCGGTGGGCCTGGACAACTTTGGTCGGATATTTTCTCGCGGAGGCGGCCTGGGTGCTCTGGCGAATACGCTGATATTGGCCGGGGTGCTGCTGGTGGTCGCGAACGTGGGGGGGTTGGCCTTGGCACTGGGTCTGCGCGGCCCCCTGAAGACGCGCAATCTCCTGAGGGCAATGTTCTTCATCCCGTTTGCGCTAAGCCATTTGGCGACCGGTTACATCTGGCAGTTCATCTTCTCCTACAAGGGACCATTCAATCAGATTCTGGATGGATTGGGGTTAGATTCTCTTCAGAAGGCCTGGACGGCGGATCCTCAGTGGGCGCTCTACACGATTGCGCTGGTCATCTGTTGGCAGTACACGGGCCTTACGATGATCATCTACCTCGCGGGGCTTGAGGGTATCCCCGAAGAATTGGACGATGCCGTGGCCGTGGATGGAGCATCGCGCTGGATGAAGTTCCGGCGCGTGACGCTGCCCCTCCTGGCGCCCGCCCTCACGGTCGCGTGCACCTTGACGTTGATCTGGGGATTGGGCGCCTTCGACCAAGTGATCGCTCTCACGGGCGGCGGACCGTCGGGCGCCACCGAAACTCTTGCCACCATGGTGTGGAAGAACACATTCGTATTTGGGGAATACGGCTACGGCGCGGCGTTGGCCCTCGTGTTGGCGTTGATTGTCGCATGTATGGCCTTGGCCCAAATGTTCCTCTTGAGGCGTCGGGAGGACAAACTGTGAACAAGCGCTACACGTGGAGGACCTTCGGCCACGAACTGGTGATGCTGGTCCTAGCCGCGGGCTTCTGTTTACCCTTGTACATCCTGATCTCGGTGGCACTGAAGCCGAACGATCAGCTCTTCACCAAGCCGTGGGAATTCCCGGCTCAGCCGGACTGGGGAAATTTCTCAGAGGCCTGGGGTGAGCGCACCGATCCAACGCTGACTCAATCGCTTCTGAGTAGCGCGATCATCACCATCAGCGCCGTGGTCATCCTCATCGTCACCGGATCACTATGCTCGTACGTGCTGGCAAGGCGCCCCGGACGGCTCAGTAACCTCCTATATGTGCTATTCTTGCTCGGCATCATTGTCCCATTCCAACTTTGCATCGTTCCACTCTACGTGGGTTTCCGTACCGCCGGGATTACCGGAACGTATCTGAGCATGATTATCTTGTGGGTGGGTGTGTTCATGCCACTGACGGTGTTCTTGTACACTGGGTTTGTTCGACAGTTGCCGCGCGACTACGAGGAATCCGCGCGCGTGGACGGGGCCGGGATATTCCGCATCTTCTTCCGTGTCGTGTTCCCCCTATTGAGGCCGGTTACCGGCACGGTCGCGATCATGACGGGCCTGTTCATCTGGAACGACTTCTTCGCGTCCCTGGTCTTTTTGGGAGGGACCCAGAACGCGACGATTCCCGTCGCGATCTACTCCTTCGTCGGCGAGTACTTGACCAAGTGGAACCTTGTATTCGCTGTCGTGATCATCGCGCTGGCGCCGCTGGTGATCTTCTTCGTGTTGGCTCAAAAACAGATGATCCGCGGGTTCGCCGGCGGGATTAGGGGATAGCGAGATGGCAACAATTTCACTGTCTAGCGTTGGCAAGGTCTACCCGGGCGGGACACGCGCGGTCAGCGACCTCAACCTCGACATCGAAGATGGCGAGTTCATGGTGTTCGTCGGACCGTCTGGGTGCGGTAAGACCACGGCCCTGCGGATGGTCGCCGGGCTGGAGGACATCACCGAGGGCACCATTTCCATAGGGGACCGCGTCGTGAACGGCGTTGACCCCGGCAAACGGGATCTCGCGATGGTGTTCCAGAACTACGCCCTATATCCGCACATGTCGATCTTCGAGAACATCGCGTTCCCGCTGCGGGCGCGGCACATGGCGAAGGACGAAATCCGTTCCCGCGTGGAGAGAGCGGCCGGCCTGCTGGGGTTGACCGAGTACTTGCGGCGCAAGCCGCGGACTCTTTCCGGCGGGCAACGCCAGCGGGTCGCCATGGGCCGAGCGATTGTGCGCGAGCCACAGGCGTTCCTCATGGATGAGCCGCTGTCGAACCTGGACGCCAAGCTCAGGGTGCAGATGCGGTCGGAGATCGCGAACCTGCAAAAGGAGCTGGGCATCACGACCGTCTATGTCACCCACGACCAGGTGGAAGCGATGACCATGGGGCGCCGGATCGCGGTGATGCGAAAGGGTGTCCTCCAGCAGGAAGGCCCACCCCAGAACGTGTACGCCCACCCGGCGAATATCTTCGTGGCGGCGTTCATCGGCTCCCCGGGCATGAACTTCTTCGAAGCCCGTGTGGAACGCTGCGAAGCCAGCTATCAATTGCACCTGAGAGACCAGGTGCTGAGTTTGGAGCCGGGGGTCGTGCGCGGCCGACCGTCGCTTGAGGCCTTCGTGGGACGGTGCGTTGGGGTTGGCGTTCGACCGGAGAATTTGGCGCTGGTCGATGAATCGTCGGGGAGCCTGCGGGCCCGGGTTTCGCGGGTTGAGGTGCTCGGCGCCGAGGCGCTGGTCTATGCCGACATCGCAGCGAAGGCGGTCGTGGCAGATGAAGTGATCGAGGCGGCCGACTCGGGCGAAGGCGATACGCGCGCGCCCGGGAGTACAGGCGACGAGGGTGAGGTCACCCTCATCATCCGGACCGATCCGAGCCTTGAGATCGATGTCGGCGATCGGATCCCGATCTCCGTTCGGCAAGACCGGCTGCACCTGTTCGACATCGGCACTGGAATGGCGATCTGGACGTAACGAAAACACAACTCACACGAAGGAGAATCAGGAGTCAATGACACGAAACACGTCCATGGACCATGCCCACGCGCGCGGCTGGCAGCGGTATGGCTTCGACAATCTGGCCTTTCGCAAGGCGGCGATCCACGGTTCGTCCGTGGAGATCGACGTCACCCAAGCGTTCGATAGGGGGTTGTGGCAACCCCATATTTCGTTCGCGGTAATTCCGCCCGACACGGCCGAGGAAGCGATCGGCATGCATATCCACCGCGATATGCCGACGCAGACCGATGTCGAGGAGTGGTACATCGTTGTCGAGGGTCACGGCGAAATGACCTTTTCCAACGGCGATACCGTGGAGTGCGGCCCCGGCGACATGGTTGCCATCTGGCCTGGCACGGGTCACTCGTTCCGCGCCATCGGCGGCCCCCTGAAGCTGATTTCGATCACCCATCGGATGTTCTCGTACCGTGAGCCGCGGGAAATCGATCCGTGGCCCGAAGATTTCAGCCCGAAGATCAAGGTGAACGAGGCGGACGATCTGATGGTTGCGCTGAGCGCCACTTGCACCGTATGTAAGGCCGA
>JAIRXV010000008.1 GCA_031268115.1 Bifidobacteriaceae bacterium | reverse complement strand
TTCTTTCTGTTTGCCGTTGATCGCGGAAGTCATGGAGCCGAACCCCATGATGTTGAAATAGTCCCCGTATTCCTCGGCTGTTGTTGCGGTGCTACACGGCGCCCCGCTACCGAACGGCCCATCGACGATGCCGGCCGGGCAGGTCGCGGTGCTGGCGTGGCCGAGGCTGAGATTGTGGCCTATCTCGTGGGCGAGGGTGTCTTGGGCTTGGCTTGCGCCTGCCGCGTAGTTGGAAGGCACTATCACATGCACGATCCCCCCGGAGGCGAGGCCCCGGCCGCCGACGGTTCCGATGCCGGCATAGGTCGTGGGACAGTTCGACGCGCCCCTTTCGTCCGATGGCGAAAGGATGACAAGGTGGTCGGTGCTGCTAGAGGTGAAGTTCCACGTTGGCTTGTTGAACTGTTGGGCGGCGGCCGAAGCCAGCGAGTTGAAATCCGATCCGCATTGCAGCCTTGAGGTCATGGCGGCCGAATACTCAACCGTGAACGAAGGGATTAGCCCGTGGGTTTCGCGTGCCCAGAAGTTGGATATTGCCCCGATGTAGGCCGTGGTTTGGGCTTCGGTCCAGAACGCTCCGCGTCCATCCGTGGTTGCGAAGACCACCGAGACTCGATGCGGTGAAGGCGGGGCCTGGCTTGTAGCGGGCTCGGCGGCGGCAGCCCACTCAAGCGGGGGGATCTGCGCCGTTTCGGTCAGGTCCAACGTGCTTGCCTGGCGATCCATTTCGTAGAGCAAAAGTCGCGCTGCCTCAGATCCGGCAGGGATGGGCTGGTCGGGCGCCGCGAGGGTTCCGAGGGTTTCGAGGGTTTCGTTCAACACCTGGGAATCGTCTGGGTCTAAAGCGGCAATCACCTGGCCGGGAACTGCGGCTATTGCGGTCACGGATGCGCCGGATTCCAATTCGCTGGCCGTCCCATCGGCGATGGCAAGCGTCGCGCCGCTCTCTTCGTCCAGCCAGGCCGTCGGCGCGCCGCGCGGGACATCGGCCAGTTGTACGATCTGCCCCGACACTTCTACCGAGGCGCCGGATTGGATCAGGTGAGCGACGTCATCGTCCGTTTCGGATGCGGACGCCGGAAGCCATGCGCTCAACGCCCCCAAAGTGCCTGCTAGCAGGGAGGCGATGGCTCGGGTAGGGAAATGGTCGATGCCCACGATTGTCGATTTTCCCGCTTCTAGAGGCCGGGCGCAAGGCCCTTTGGTGCTGTTTCGCCCTGGGCGACTCTGATATGCGACCTCACCAGAAACCCGATCGCGCAGCTTGAGCTTGGCAAGAATGGACCCGACCTGGGATTTGACTGTGGTTTCAGAAAGGCGGAGGTGAGCGGCGATTTCGGCGTTGGACATGCCGCCAGTCGTCGCTGCAAAACAGCGGGCCCGCGTGGCGTCAGCGCCTGGACGATGGCGCCCCTCCCCTGTCGGTGGAAGGGTTGGGGGGCGCTGCGGTCAACGACGGCTGCGGGGCGCGTCTACGAGGATGCCACATCCGCGCCGTGCGGACCGGGTGCCAGTAGGCTTGATTCGCTGCGGGCCTTGTTGCACGGGAGCTACCGCGGCAACTCGGTTGGCGCAGAGCGCTGGCCTGCTAGAACGCGACAACAATCGTTGTTGCCGCGGCGCTCCTCAGGGCCAGCCTGGGGCGGAGACTAGGGGGTTTCCCTTGAAGGCTAAGGTGCTGCGAGCGGAGGGCGTGTTGCGGTCGAGCCCCTCAACATATGCCATGGCCACAGAGATGCTCCAGTTCTTTCGGCAGGCTAAACGCGCTGGCTGGCTTTGGGTACTTGCGGGCGTTGGAATCATGGCGGCGGTCTCGGTGCTGGTGTTCCTGTGGACCATGCGGGACCGCCTCGACTTGATCGGTGAGGTGGCCGCCTTCGCCGTGGTCGGTGGGTTGTTGGCGGCTTTCACCGAGTGGATAATCGAAACCCTTGCGGTGTCGGCGTTGGTGCTTGCGGTATTGGTTTGGCTGCGGAGGCTTTATCTCTCCTACCGTATGTCCCATTTCTTCGATGAGAGAATGGCGATCGATCCGGTAATCGTGACGGCGGCCCGTCGCGAAGTCGCGGAGCGGCCGGTAGAGGCGCTCTTCCGTTTGTTCTCAATCGTGGTCTCAGTGTTCTTGGTGGTTCTTGGAGTCGCCGTGGGTGCTGTCGTGTTTCTCGCGACAACCAGCGCGTTGAGCTGCATGCGGAGCCCGAAGTGCATTTGAACGCACTTCGGAGGCGGTATTTGGCTGAGCTGGGGGCTTCAATCGGCGAGTGGTTGAAGCTGATAGCGGCCTTTGCGCGTTTTCAAACCCTGTTCTTGGTATATCTGCACATGGTTTTCTTCTTGCTGTGCTGGGGTATTGATCGATTCGATGCGCCCGCCGTTATCGAGTTAGCCGCAGCTGTTGTCGCGATGACGCTGTGCTATGTCAACGCCACCGCCGTCAATGACTTGAGCGACCAGGCCGCGGATCGGATCAACCTGGCCGGTGAGCCGGACCGGCCGCTGGCATCAGGGCAAGCGAGCCCCCGTCAAGTGTGGGTGGTCGCGTTGACAGCGGGCGCCATCTCGTTGGGCGCGGCAGCGGTGGTTTCGCCCTGGGCGACTCTGGCGGCCGCGGCGATGCTTGGACTGAACGCCATCTATTCGTTGCCGCCAGTCAGGATCGCGGGGCGGGGAGCTTTGGCGCAAGTCTTGCTTCCCCTTGAGTATTGCGCGTTTCCCGCGGTGCTGACGGCATCGGCCGTGGGTTTTCAATCCGATGGACTCGTTTCCTTGCCGGAAGGTACGCTCCGCCACCGCGTGGTTGTCTACGGTCTTATGGTCGCCGCAATGTATCTCATCTTTGTGGGCCGGGTTTTCCTTAAGGATATCCGAGACGAGGTGGGAGATCGGGCCACCGGGAAGTTGACGTTCACGGTCCGCCACGGCCGGCGCACCGCGATTGTTTGGTCCGCGGTGACCACCGTGGCGGGTACCGTGGCGCTGAGCGTTGTAATGTTTGTGTGCTACGAGGCCAGCCCGGGCTTCGTCTTCGGCTTTTGCGGGCTGTCCCTGACGGGCCAGGTTGTGGCCTTAGTTCAAACTAACCAGGCCCCTAGCATCGCTGAAGCCGTCCTATACACCGGCATCTATGGCCGCTGGATTTCGATGAAGGTGTTCTTCTATGTCATGCTGATGCTGTTGGCAGGCCAGGGGCTCAGCTTTGCGGCGGAAGCATTGATCCTGGGCGGGACGGTCCTTGCCATCGTTTTCAACGTCGCGATGCTCTATCAGCAGGTGGCGAACCATCGCGTCAGGACATCGCTCGTAGGGCCAACGCCAGGATGACAGGCACGGTCAGGTTGTCCGAGCCGCGAGGGCTGACGGCCTCGGCAGCGGTTGCGGCCGCACCCAGCACTACGGCGTAGGGCCAGCCTTCCGCCATCGTCAAAACCACGGTTCCCACGGCAAAGCAGGCAACGCTTCCAGCGAGGGTCTTACCCCAAAGCAGACGCGGTTTGGGCCAATGGCGGCCGGCCAATCCCGCGGCCGTGTCGGCGGCGCCCAGGACCAGCATCGCTGCCGTGAATCCGCGCAAGTCCGGTGCGAGCCACGCGGCCGCTGCCGTGCCCAACGGGAACGCGACCTCCCCCCAGGAAGAATCGCGCAATTCAGCCAAGGTTGCCATGCTCCCGCGGGGCACGAGACGAGAGGCGCCCATGACGCCGAAGAAAACCAGGCCCGTCCAGACGAAGGGGCGTTGCCCGAGCCACAGACTCGCCCCGACCACGGTCAACGCGGCCGTAGAGTGCAGAACTTTGCGTGCTGCGAATTCAGGCAAATGGCCGATGCGGGCCAGCCCTTCCGCGGCGGCAAGACCCAGCGCGGTCAAGACGCAGGCCATGAGCACTTCGATCATTTGCCACCAGTCTGCACTATTCGCAGAGCGCGCCAGTCCACTGGGACAGGCGCAGACGGCCGACTGCGGGGGACGCGAAGGGTGGTTGCTTCTCAGTTCGCGAGACTGGGCGAGCGTGGCGTCATCGGCCAGCGCTGGCGAGCCGTTCAATCAGGGTGTCCACGGGGCTTGCCCCTGGATCACGAACGCGTTCGGGTAGATCCGACTTTGGTCAGAATCCTGCTGTTGCGGGGAGATGGTTCTGCGACCTGCGGCGACGCGCAGGTCCTGCCGGTTCTGCGGGCACTGATTGGGGTTGCTTCGCGTGCTGGGGTGTTGGTGGGGTGGCCTGGGTGGTTGGGTTGGTGTTCGGTTGGGGGTTGCGTTTCTTGTGTTTGGTGGCTGGTGTGGGTGTGTCACGCGTCGTGGTGGGTGTGGATGTTGGCGTCGGGGTGGTTGGCGATGGTGGGGGTTTGGTGG
>JAIRXV010000302.1 GCA_031268115.1 Bifidobacteriaceae bacterium | reverse complement strand
GGCCGTTGCGGACGACTGCGAAGGGTGGGGGGAGTGCGTCACCCTGCCCGATCCGGTGTACTCCCCGGAATACACGGCCGGTGCGATCGATGTGATGACGCAGTTTCTGATCCCGGCGTTGGGGCGTGCTGGGGTCGCGGATGCCACGGCGGTGGCTCCGGCGTTGGCGGCGTTCAAGGGGCACCGGATGGCCAAGGGCGCCTTGGAGATGGCGGTGCTCGATGCCGAGTTGCGCGGGGTGGGGCGGTCCCTTGCCCGGGAGTTGGGTTCGGTGCGGACCGAGGTGCCATGCGGTGTGTCCGTGGGGATCATGGACTCGATTGGGGCGCTGCTTGAGGCCGTGCGCGGGTATGTCGAGGCCGGGTACGTGCGGATCAAGCTGAAGATCGAACCGGGTTGGGATATCGAACCAGTCCGTGCGGTGCGCGCAGAATTCGGCCCTGACCTGCCCCTTCAGGTGGACGCGAACACGGCGTATCGGCTGGCGGACGCGAGCCACTTGGCGCGGTTGGACGAGTTTGGTCTGCTGCTCATCGAGCAACCTCTGGAGGAGGACGATGTGTTGGGTCACGCGGACCTGGCGGCGAAGGTGCGCACCCCGATTTGTCTGGACGAGTCCGTGACCTCGGCGGCTGGGGCGGCCGCCGCGATCCGTGTGGGTGCGACATCGGTCATCAACATCAAACCCGGACGGGTGGGCGGCTATTTGGAGGCGCGGCGCGTGCACGATGTGGCTTTGGCCCACGGGGTGCCGGTGTGGTGTGGCGGCATGATCGAATCCGGGATTGGGCGCGCCGCCAACATCGCCCTGGCTGGGTTGCCGGGTTTCACGCTGCCGGGCGATGTCTCGGCGTCGGATCGCTTCTACGCGGTGGACGTGACCAAGCCCTTCGTGATGGAAGCGGGCCACCTGCGGGTGCCCACCGGCCCGGGCCTCGGGGTGGAGCCCATCCCTGAGGTGCTAGCCGATCTGACCCAGTGGAAGGCGTACATACCGGTTTAGGAGCGGTGGGGGGTCGGCGTCTGGAACGCGACGCATCGAGCGGGAGCCCTCGCCGGTTCGGGTGTCCGCGCGCGACACGCCGCCCACGTCCGACGCGTCTGCGCACCTCAACACGCGAAAACAGGCCCCCCTCCGGTGAAACTCGGGTTTCTTGGCCGCTGGAGCCAGCAACGCCCATCACCATCGGGCACCATGGCCGGTGAAACTCGGGTTTCTGGGCCGGTGGAGCCGGCCGAACGAGCCCTTTTGCTATAGAAGCACTCATCGACGAGGGTATGCACTCGTGGTATATCCTCCACGCTTATCGTGCGTCTCTTGGCGGGCGGTGCCGCTCTCTCATCGAGGGCGAGGCAGAGCGTCTTTTGGTCACGAAGCCCGGTGCGTTTACGGCCGTCAACGCTCAAGGCAGGGCCCACAAAAGACTCTCTGCCTCGCCCTCGTTCTTCTGGGCTCTTCTCGCCTACCAGCGGGTGGCGCGGCCGCCAGTTTGCTCTTCGCTGTTCGGTGGCCCCGTGTTGACCACGCCTCCAACCCCAACCCCCACCCGAGTACGCTCCACCTCGTGGCTAGCCGACCTCGGGCCAGTCTGGGCCGCATCTTGGATGACCTGGGCACCACCCTGCTGGAGCATGTGTGCGGTCCGTTCGACCCCGAGCGGGTGATCGGCGCCATGGCCATCCACGATCCCCTCGATGAGCCGGTTTTCCCCGACGCCGCACTCGTGCTGGGCATAGGGGTGCCCGACGGCAGTCCCACCTGTGCCCTCATCGAAGACCTTGGTGGGCGCGCGGCGGTAGGGCTGATCCTGCGCTCGCCCGTGAGGGTCACCCCGGCCCTCGCTCAGGCCGCGGCCGCGTCCCAGATTGCGGTGCTCGGCCTCGCCCGAGGGGCGACGTGGACGCAGCTCGCCGCCATGCTGGGATCGCTGCTCGCGGAGGAGGACATCGGCGCCGCCGACGACGAATCGCTCGGCGGGGTTCCCTCCGGCGATTTGTTCGCGGTGGCCGGTGCCATCGCCGCCCTTCTGGACGCACCTGTCACGATTGAGGACCGCTCGTCGCGGGTACTGGCGTTTTCTTCGCGCCAGGGTGAGGCCGATGCCTCCCGGGTTGAGACCATAATCGGCCGTCAGGTGCCGGAACGCTACGCGAAGATGCTGACCGATATCGGCGTTTTTAGGGATTTGTACCGCTACGACAGGCCCTTGGTGGTGGATCCCAAACCGATCGGCTACGACGACTTTGTGGTGCCACGGGTGGCGTTTGCCGTGCGGGCGGGAGACGAGGTGCTTGGCTCCATCTGGGCCGCCACACACCAGCCGTTGACGCTGGCCAAGGAGGCATCGCTGCGAGATGCCGCGAAACTGGTGGCGTTGCACTTGTTGCGGTTGCGGGCCGGCGCGGACGTTTCGCGGCGGTTGCGGGCCGATCTGGTCAGCACGGCCCTGGAGGGCGGGGTAGGTGCGCGCGACGCCCTGTCTCGGCTCGGTCTGGCGGATCAACCA
>JAIRXV010000299.1 GCA_031268115.1 Bifidobacteriaceae bacterium | reverse complement strand
ACGGCGACTGCTCGATGTGCAGGCACTCGACACCAAGATCGATCAGGCGACACATCGGCGGGGCCACGTGGAAGCGGCCGTTCGGCTGGCCCGTCTGACGGAGCAGCGAGAGGCGGCGTTGGAGGCGGCGGCCGCGGCCGATGCCGAGCTGAGCGACATTCGCCGGGAGCTGACTCGCGCTGAAGATGACGTGGAGAAGGTCAAGGCTCGGCGCATCCGCGACCAGGGGCGGCTGGACCAAGGCAGCGGCGGGGCGAAAGAGCTGGTGGCGCTGCAACACGAGGTCGAGGCGTTGGATAGACGGATGTCAGACCTTGAGGACGCCGAGTTGGAGGTCATGGAGCGGGTCGATTCCGCGGCGGAGGTGGCGGGTTTGGCGCGGGCCGTGACGGAACGGGTCGATCGGGAGCTGGAAGCGGTCGGGGTGGAAGTGGCGGCCGCGTACGCAGAGATCGATGGCGAGGTGGCAGGTGTGCGCTCGGAGCGAGAACGGGCCGCGGCAGGGTTGGACGGCCCGCTGGTCGCCCTGTATGAACGTCTGCGGGCGTCGCGCGGCGGGGTTGGGGCGGCGCAGTTGCGGGGCAAACGCTGCGAGGGCTGCCGGCTCGAACTGACTCCGGCCGATCTGGAGCACATCCGGGCCGCATCGCCAGACGAAGTGATCCGCTGCGAGGAATGCGGTCGCATCTTGGTGCGGATGGAGGACTCGGGGCTGTGAACACACCGGCGGCGCCCGCGCGCCTGATCATCGAGGCCGATGGCGGTTCTCGCGGCAATCCGGGACCGGCCGCCTATGGGGTTGTAGTCCGCGATGGACGCACGGGCAAGGCGGTGGCCGAACGCGGAGAATACCTCGGGGAAGTCACCAATAACGTGGCGGAGTATTCGGGCCTGGTCGCGGGGATCGAGACGGCGTTAGAGATCAGTCCGGCCGCTTTCTTGGATATTCGGATGGATTCGCGTTTGGTGGTCCAGCAGATGCTCGGGCACTGGCAGATTAAGCACGCCGATATGCGGCGGCTGGCCAACCGTGCGCGCAGCTTGTTGGCGGGGGCGTCCGCCACGTTCACCTGGGTGCCTCGATCCCAGAACGCCAGCGCAGACCGGCTCGTCAACGAAGCCATCGATGCCCGCTCGGCCGTCAGCCGCGACTTCCCCTTGCCCCTAGAACCTGACCCCGTTCCCGATGACGCCCCTGCTGTTGGCACCGGCAGGCACGGCCGGCAAGACGATCCTGGCGCCCGACTGGCGGACGGGGTCGGGCCGGGCAGGGGCGTGGCCGGTGGCGTGGGTGCTGGGTTGGGCGTGGCCGGCGGCGCTGGTGTTGCTGGTGGCGCGAGCGCGGGCGAAACGAGCGCCGGTGGGGGCGCCGGAGTGGACGCCAACGGAGCCGGTGGATTTGGCGCGGACCTGGCCGAGGAGGCCGGTAAGACCGAACGGGCCGGGCTGGAACGACGACGCCGGGCGGGGGCGGCGACACATGGGACCGCCTCTGGACGCTACCGTGCGTTTACCCGTTCCCGCCCCACCACGGTGCTGCTTGCCCGCCACGGGGCGACAATGGCAACCGACGTAGACGGCGGGTGCTTTTCGGGTTCGCTGGTGCCCGGTCCGGCTCTCACTGAGCGAGGCCGTGAGCAGGCGGAGGCCCTGGGGACCTTGCTTGAGCGAGTCGTTTTGCGGGGCCTTTGGCCCGATGTCGGACGGCCCATCGCGCTGTTGACCTCACCGACAGCGCGCACAAGGCAGACCGCGGACGTGGTGGGGGCCGCCATCGGCCTCGATGCCGTGCCGGACTATTCCTTCATCGAGGCGAACTTCGGGGATTGGGACGGGCTCGCATTCGATCAAGTGGAAGAGAAGTGGCCGCGTGGCGTGCGCCGCTGGTACACCGACCCGGATTTCCGTCCCGAGGGGGGAGGGGAATCGCTCAGCGATGTCTACACCCGCCTGAAAAAAGGACTGACACGGGTGGTGGAGACGTATCCGGTGTCGACGATTGTGGTGATTTCGCACGCTGTGGCCATCCGGGCGGCACTCGGCGTGGCGCTGGGAGCGCCCGCTCAGGCTTGGATGCGGTTCCGAGTGGCTCCCGCATCGTTGACCGCCATGCACTTTTGGCCGACCGGAGAGACCGAGGTTCTCGCGCAGAACTGGACGCTTCTTGACGCGTAAGGGTTATCGGAAACTCCCGTAGCCGAATACCGCCGATCCTCCCGCTTGACCTAACGGCCTTGGCGTTCGGAATGTGGGCCTTATACTGCGCCCGGGTGACGCGGTTACCGTCCGGCTCTATGCACCGTCCACAATGGCCAGACCACAGTCGGTGGCGTCCTTGTCGAGAAACGCAAAAAAGGTTTCCAAGAAGTTTGGGTCTGTGACGGCCTGGGGATAGAGCTCAAACAGGGCCGAGTCGCTGAGGGTTCCGGCAGATACTCGGATCAGATCGCCCACGAAGTTCCAAAGCACGGCCGTGTCGGAATTGGGGGCGACCGCGGCGACCGTGTTGGCCGCACGGACTGCTGCGGCCACCTGGGCGCTTGTTGGGACTATGTCGCCCAACCCGAGTGCCATTTTGGGGAAGCCGGTCAGTATGGCGGAGCAGTACGGTGTGGTCATGACCGCTACCTGGTCCGGTGTGGGAGTCGCCACCGTGAGGTTGACGGACTTCTTTGCGCTAGCGACCTTGGTCGCCTTGGCCGGGAGGTATGTGACGGTGAGCTTGTGGGCGCCGTCCTGAAGGGACTTGGGTAGCGCGACAACCGCGGCTCCCTTCTTTAGTTTCACCGTCTTGAGAGTCTTCTTGCCCTCCGCGATTCGGATCTTGCCAGAGGCGGCCTTCTTCTTGACCGTGACGGCGGCGTAGATATGCGAATTGGTGGTTCCCGCGTATTGAGTGGCGCCGATCAATTCAACCGTGAGGGCCGCCTTAGACTTTGCGGCCACGGGAGCGAGGGGCGAAGCGACCGATGGGGCGCCGGCCAGGGATGCGGTGAGTAGGGTGGCTGTCGCGACAGCGGCGATGGGGCTGAGTTTCATGGTGCGAGTCCGATGCTTGGTGTAAGGGTGAATGAGAATGGTGCTGTACGCGAATGAGACTACCCCACGTGGGTCCGGTGTCAGTGTAGGGTGGCCCACGGCGGATGAGGTGGTTGGGCGGTCGCGGCGTGGCCAGGGCCACGGCGAGGAACGTCCGGACTCCTCAGAGCAGGGCGGTGGGTAACACCCACCCGGGGCGACCCGCGGGACAGTGCCACAGAGAATAGACCGCCGCGTCCTTGAGTGGAGCGCGGCAAAGGTGAAACGGTGGTGTAAGAGACCACCAGCACCCCCGGTGACGGGGGTGGCTCGGTAAACCCCGCCCGGAGCAAGGTCAGGCAGGAAGCGTTCGAGGGTGACTCGCCCGAGCTTCCGGGTAGGCCGCTTGAGGCGTATGGAAACGTGCGCTCTAGATGGATGGCCGCCGCCGCGCCAATGCGGGCAACCGCGGCACGGCACAGAATCCGGCGTACAGACCACCTCATCCGCGCCGCGCCGCGCGCCGCGTCGCCCTACACGCCGCTTCGCATGAGACAACGCGCGCGCCTCGCCGCGTGCCAAGCGCGGCGGTAGTGGACTTGGCCCCATGACTACCGCACTTGAAATGGAAGCCGCGGCGCGGTTGACGAAGGCCGTCCGAGACGAGCTGGGTGACCCATCCACGTGGGTTTACGTGCGGATTTATCCGAAGTCGCTGGCCTTGGGCACGAT
The DNA here is from genome assembly GCA_031268115.1 of Bifidobacteriaceae bacterium. Lineage (GTDB taxonomy): Bacteria > Actinomycetota > Actinomycetes > Actinomycetales > WQXJ01 > JAIRRT01. The sequence continues at coordinate 5,243 of JAIRXV010000299.1, read as the reverse complement.
TGACGCGATCTGGTCGGTCCGGGTCCGGTCCGCCCAGGTGGTTCAGGTGGTGGCCCGCTACGCGGCGTACCGCCGAGCTCAAGGGGCCAACCCTGAAATCGACACACCAAGCGACCTGCTTGGCACCTTTGAGAAGCTCGGGGTTGACGGCTGGATCTCCCAGATCGGCAATCGGCAGCGCACCTACGCCTCGCCCCAGGCCCCCGAGAAGGCCGATGCCGTTCGCCGGGCAGCGCAAATCCTCGCTGATGCCGGTTTGGCCACCCCAACGGACCTAGGCGAGATGGCCGCCCACTCACCGGACCGTTTGAGCCAAGTCGAGGCAGCTTGGAAGTCCATACCCGGCGAAACGACGGGCCTGACTTGGCACCGCCTTGCCTTGGTGACTGGTGCGTACGATCTGGCACCGAGTCCGTGGCTGCTGCAATTCATCGGTTCCGCCGTGGGCGACGTAACCGATTTGGCCGCGGAGCGGCTGTTGGACGCCGCGGCTTCTCGCCTTGGGGTCTCTCCTATGGCCGTTCGTCAGGCGGTATGGAACCGCCAGGTCGCCTCGAACCCCACTTCAGGACTCAATCAATAGGAGAAGACCCGCTGGAAGTGGCTCCAGGCCGCGCACGGGGTGCCGTAGCGGTCCTCGATGTACTCCAAACCCCAGCGGATCTGGGTGGTGGCATCGTCGCGCCAGCGTTTGCCGGCGCTGGCCATCTTGGTACCGGGATAGGCCTGTGGAATGCCGTAGGACCCGTTCTGTGAGCCGGCGTGGACCCGCCACCCGGACTCGCGCTGCCATAGTTGGACGAGGCAGCGGTGTTGGCGGCCGGACCAGTCGCGGCGGGCAACCATCTTCTTGGCAATCCGTTTCGCGTCGCGTGGACCGGTCTCAGAGTCCGCTGTCACCGGCGAGACGCCGGTGACAGCGGTGGCCGGGATGGCGTCCGTGAGGACACCAAGGGGCAAGACCAGACTCAAGGCCGCTGTGGCGACACGACGATCTATGTACTGCAACAAACACGTTCCTTTCGGTGGCGGCGCCGCGCTGCGCCCACCGGAAAAAGGGAACGCGACGACGGCGTTGGGCCGTCATCGCCCAGAAGAGGGTGCCACATGTCTGCGTTGGATGCACGCCCAGAGGTGCTACTTCGCTCATTGGCGAACACAAGCGTCCCGGGAAACCGGTGAGAACAGCGGTCCGGACGGGGCGGTCAAGAGCCCAACTGGCGGCGTTTGGATTCAAACTCTTCCACCGTGAGGATGTTTGCGGCCAAGAGGCGGGCCAGACAGCCCAGAAGGTCGTGGCCATCAGAGGGCCGCTGTGATGCGGGCGTCTTGGGCGCACCCAACCCGCTTTCAGATATCGCGTCCAACCTGCGCGCCAGGGCCCGTCCCGGACCGTCCAAGAGGCGCTTTGGCGCCGTGCCGGGCAGCCCCGCCATCTCCAAAGCGATCCGGTACAGCAGGGCGATGTCGTCGTGGGAGGCGTCCACCTTCAAGTCCGGCCTGTCCGCCCCGGAGTCCAGGATCAACGTCACCCGGGACGTGGTCAACCCGCTTCGGGCCCGATCCACGCGGGTCACCGCGCGGGCCGACAACCGTCCCCGCGCCGGCAACACGGTGGGCGGGGCTGTCCGGTGCGCTCGGCCATCGCGCGGCTCCCATTCGTAGCGCTTTGGGAATACCCGAAATGTGGCCGGAGCGCCCGCCACCCAGGCCTTACACGCGAAGATTTGGCGGTCGGAATTACCCGAAGGTGGGGCCGTCATAGCGCATAGGCCCCAGCCAGAGCATCCCGCAGCACATCCAAACCCAATGCCCCAAGGCGGAGTGCTCGCATATGGAATGCCTTGAGGTCGAAGGTCTCGCCAGCGCGCTCAGCTGCGGCTTGAGCCTCGTCGCGCAGCCGCAACCACAAGCGCTCGCCAACCTTGTAGGCGGGCGCCTGACCGGGCCAACCGAGATAGCGCTCATATTCGAAACGCACGAACCCCGGGTTCATCGCGACGTTTTGCTGGAGGAACCGCCAACCCTTGTCGGCATCCCATCGCCCTGCCCCCCACTCTTCCGGCGCGGGCAAACCCAAATGGACGCCGATGTCGAAGACGACCCGGGCGGCACGCAGTCGCTGTCCGTCCAGCATCCCTAGGCGGTCCGCTGGGGTCGGCAAGAAACCGAGGGTGTCCATGAGTCGTTCCGCGTAAAGCGCCCACCCTTCCCCATGGCCCGAAACCCAACAAAGGGCGCGGCGCCAACTGTTCAATTCGGATGCATAGTAGGTGGTCAACCCGATTTGCATGTGATGACCGGGTACACCTTCGTGGTAAACCGTGGTCCTTTCGCGCCAAGTGCCGAACTCGGTAACCCCATCGGGAACCGACCACCACATCCGACCCGGGCGCGCGAAATCTTGAGATGGGCCGGTGTAGTAGATGCCGCCATCGTGGGTTGGTGCGATCAGACACTCCAAACGCCGCACCGGGTCCGGGATATCGAAGTGTGTACCGCTAAGCGCTTCGATGGCGGCCGCTGAAGTGCCGGTCATCCACGTTTGCAGTGCGTCCGTGCCGCTAAGTAGGAAGGTTGGATCCGCGTCGAGCGCCTTTACGGCATCGGCCACACTCGTGCCTTCCCCGCCGATGGCGGCCGCCACCGCGCTCTGCTCACTCACCACCCGCGCAAGCTCCTCAATTCCCCAGGCGTAAGTCTCTTCGAGGTCGATGGCGGCGCCCAGGAAATAGCGTGAGGCAAGCCGATAGCGGTCCTTGCCGACGCCATCGGCGGCCGGAGCGGAAGGAGCGATGCGATCCGCCAGGAAAGCCGCCAGTTCCCCGTACGCGGCGCGGGCCTGCGCGGAACCCGTCGACAAATCGTTGGCCAAGGCGTCCGAGACGCCCTCGGCGCCGCCTACCAGTTCATCGAAAAACGATCCTTGCGCCGCCAACTTCTCGGACTGGGCGATGCCAAGGCGCACCTGGCGGACGGCCGGGGCTATACCCTGTCGGGCGCCTTCCAGCAGCGAAACCCGGTAAGAGGCCAGGGCCGCCGGCACGGCTGCGAGGCGGGCGGCGACAATCGCCCACTGGTCGGGTGTGCCGTGAGGCATCAGGTCGAATACTCCGCGAACATCCTGGACGGGTGAGGCGACATTGTTGAGGTCGCGCAGATGCTCGCCCGCGTCGAACCGATCCATTTCCACGCCGAGGCGCTCGCGCATGGCCGCGACGGTGATGCGGTCCGTCTCATCCTCGGGGCGCGCCGTGTCGATGGCGTTGAGTGTGGCGCGGGCAAGGTCGTTGCGACTGGTGTGGCCTTCGGGGGAAAGATCGTCCAATCGGGAGTCCTGGCCCTCAATTCCGGCGAAAGTGGCCGCCATCGGGCTCAATTTGGCTAGTTCGTCGGCGTAGTGATTGGCCACTCGATCGACATCGGTGGCGGGACGCGCTGGGATCATTCCCCAACCGTAGTGCGTGACGCCGGGCGTGAATCCAGCGGGCCGGCGAAAACCGGGCGGTTGGCGCTATCGGGTTCGGCGCGAGAGCGCCTCAACGAACTCCACTAGGGTCCGGACGCCAAAACCGGTGGCGCCGTGCGGGGTGTAATCGTGGGCGGCGCCGGTGTTGTACGCCGGGCCAGCGATGTCCAAGTGTGCCCACGGCCGCCCACCGGTGAATTCGCGCAAGAACAGCCCGGCGGTCAGCATGGCGCCGTTGCGCCCGCCGATGTTGGCCAGGTCGGCCACCTTCGAGTCGAGATCTGCGAGCAGATCGGCGGGCAACGGCATCGGCCAAACCATCTCACCTGCCGCTTCGGCTGCCGCGACCACACCGGCGCAGACATCTTCGGTGCCCATCGCGGCGGCGATCCTTGGACCGAGGGCCACGACTTGCGCTCCCGTCAGGGTCGCGATATCGACGATGGCGTCTGGCCCTTCCCCAGCGGCAGCATCGAGGGCGTCAGCCAAGACCAGACGGCCCTCAGCGTCTGTGTTGAGCACCTCAACGGTCTTGCCCCCGTGCAAGACAATGACATCGCCTGGCCTCTGGGCGCTGCCCGACGGCATGTTCTCGGCAAGCGCCAGCCAGCCGGTAACCCTGACCGGAAGGCCCAGTTGAGCGACCGCGATGACCGTCGCCGCGACGGCAGCTGCCCCGGACATGTCCGATTTCATGGTGGTCATCGAACCGGCGGTCTTGAGCGACAGCCCTCCCGAATCGAACGTAATCCCTTTGCCCACCAGGGCGACGTGCGTGCGGGCTTTTGGGCCAGACCAGGTGAGTTTGACCAAACGCGGTGGATTCGCTGAGCCTTTCCCGACCGCGAGAAGCCCACCGAACCCTCCCGTTTCAAGGGCCGATTCGTCCAGCACGCTCACCTTGACGCCGGCCTTTCGGGCTGGGGCGCGCACGGCCGCGGCCAGGCCCTGCGGCGTTTGATCGTTGGGTGCGGTGTTGACCAGGTCGCGCACCGCGAGCACCGCGGCGGCGACGGTCGCCGCGCGCGAGCCAGCGGCCTCAGCGGCCTTATCTTTGGCCAGGGGTGTGATGACGGCGATCCTGCCGGGCGGGGTGGGCCCGTCGGCAAGATAGCGCGCGAAAGCGTACGCGCCCAGGGCGGCACCCTCGGCGACCGCCGCGACCGCCTGCGGGCTGTCGGCAGGGAGAAGCAAACCCACGCTTTCGACGCCGGTTAGCGCACTCGTGGCGGTCCCCGCCGCGCGCCGCAGGGCCTCACCGCCGCGGTTCGCGCGTTGAACCGATTGCGCCGGCCCGCCCTGGCCGATGCCGCCCTGGGCCTGCGTGGGTGGGCGGGAGCCGGAAAGGGTAGGGACGTCATCGTCCACTTGGCCTAGACCCAACACGGCGACCAAAGGCGCCTTGACGGTGCCAGCGGAGGGAACTCGGGCGAGCTCCGCGCGGGCTCCCGCGAACCCGAGGGCAGGCAGAACGGCGTCAAGGTGCCGCACCAGCGCTGGCGGCAGCAGGTCAGGCTGCGCCAGGCGAGGGCCCGCGTCGGTTCGGTAGGCGGCGACAACTAGGGCGTCCACATCCAGATCGGCAGGACTGACGGGGGTGAGGGTCAAGGTAGCCACCCGCGCTATCTTACGTCCCTTGGTCCAGCGGATGGGCCCGAGGTGCCTCATGTCAAGTTGCCCGCGAAATGGTGTGTGGGTGCCTCACTGGAGTTGCCCGCGAAATCTGGTGGCCTACGGGAGTTGTTGCTGGGTGTCTCACTGGAGTTGCCCGGGA
>JAIRXV010000293.1 GCA_031268115.1 Bifidobacteriaceae bacterium | reverse complement strand
AGAGCTGGACGCCAGCGTCTCTCGGGCCCTTGTCAGCGCTTCGATATATGGCCTCCACGAAGCGGGGGTGTAGTCGGCGCTCTCCAGGTTCATGGCATCGATCAGGGCCAACGCCGCGTGGAGCGCCGCCTTGGAGACAACAGGGGTCAGTCCCGCGATGCCCACTCGAAGCCGGCCAATCGCCTGATCGACCGCACCCGAGGAGGCGGGGGCCGCAACAGTGTCTCGGGCCGAAGCGATGGCTGCCAGCAGCGTCGCCCACGAATCGGGCGTGTAGTCCTCGGATACGAACCCGGCGGTTGCACCTATGAGGTCCTCCAGGGCCGATGTCGAGACCACCGGGGTCAGACCCGCAAGGGCGGCATCCAAGGCGGCGACCGCCCCCGCCGCGGCGGGGGCGGTGACATCCGGATCGGCCAACGCGGCCGATGCCTGGGCGCGGGCGGCCGCGAACACGGCCCAACTGGTGGGCGTGTAGTCACCGCTGGTCAGACCCAGGGCCGCGACTAAGCGAAGTGCCCCATCCAACGCGCCGGTGGTGACCCGGTAGCGCAGTCCACCGCCTGCCGAAAGTATGTTTGCGCTGGCCGCATCGATGGCCGATTGGGTGGCGTTCGGATCTGCGGCGGTCGCGCGGGCCTCGTCGAGCGCTGTGCGCCAAGCGACCCACGACTGTGGCGTGTAGGCGGTTGCGTCGATGCCGACGGATAGCGCCGCCGCCAATATGGCGTCCAACGACGTTCGCGACGGCCGCGCGCGAAGCCCAGCGATGGCATCCAGGAGATCGCCCAGTGCCTCTTCGGCGGCGGCCTTCGTCGTGGCGTCCGCACCCCCCAGGATGAGGGCTTTGGCGGCCACCAGGGCGGTCGTGTAGGCGTTCCACGATTCGGGCGTGTAGGCCAACGCTTCGAGCCCTAGCGTCTGCGCACAGGCAACCGCTCCCGACAGCGCGTCCAGCTCGCTCACCTGGCTGAGACTCGCCGCCATGGGCGCCTTAGGCGCCCCGCCGCTTTCGGCATCGGTCGGTTCTTTCGCGTCTGCCGGCGCGGCGCCGAACGCGACGAGGACACAGACGGCCGCCACAGCGGCGACAACTGCCGCAAACATGCGGCGAAGGCGAGTGGGACGTGACATCGGTGTCTCTCCTTGCGAGCCTATAGGTCGGTGCATTTGGATTCATTTGACGGTGACGGGGAGCCTGGTTGTCTTACCCCCGCCTTTGACCGCGATTACGGCCCTGCCCGGTGCGACCGCCCTGACCCTGCCCGCCTTATCGACCGATACGACCGCCGGGTTGGACGACGAGTATGAGATCTTCGCCCAGGCCGTTGCCGCCGGTGCGGTCGCGGCGCTGAGGTACGCGGACTGGCCGACCGACATGCTCTTCGGCGCGTGTGCCACTCTCACTCGCACCACCTTGGCCTTGGTCGCGCCGGCCACCACCGTTACGGCGACCTTGGCCGTTCTGCCACCCGCAGCGACCGTGACCGTGGCCTTGCCGGTGCGCTTTGCGGTGATCTTGCCCGAGGGCGAGACCGCCGCCACGGACGGCTTGGAGGACTTCCATACGACTCTCACCCTGGAACCCGTGGCCGAGTAGCCATAGGCGGACAAAGCGATGGACTTGCCGCGCGTGAGCCGAACGGCATGCTGCGAGACTTGAACCCGAGCGACGCCAATCGCTGCGTTCGGACCGCTCTCGTACGGCATGGTCTCAGCGGGTGGAGGCTCAGATGGCGCCGCCGGAGCCCCCGCTGGCGGAACCGCGGGTTCCACGGGCGCCGCGGGGGGCGCCGCGACTAGGCCCTTGAGACTCGCGCGCAAGGCGTTCAGGGCGTCATCGACCTCCGATTGTGTGGCCTGAGCAGCGAGGGCGCTACGGGCAGCGCCACGGGCGGCGGCGAAAACGGCCCACGAATCGGCCGTGTAGCTCCCTTGGACTGGGCCGAGTTCGTCTACGGTGGCCAGGACCGAGGCGAGTTCCGCGGTGCGGACCACCAGCACCAATGCGGCCGTCGCCGAATGCAGGCCCAAGAGGGCCCGATCGACGCTCGCTTGCGAAGCGGGGGAGGCCGCCTGACGGCTGGCCTCCGCGCGGGCGAGCGCGAAGACCGACCACGACACCGGCGTGTAGGCGGCCGAATCGAAGCGGGCAGTCGATTGTAGGGCCGCGTCGAGCGCATCGACACGAGGAGCGAGAACCAGGGCACCAGCGGCTGTCCGCACGGCGATCGCGGCCGCAGCCGCGGCCTGCGGCGAGGCGTTGCCGGCCTCGCGAAGCAACCTTGCCTCGTTCAGAGCGGCACTGTAGGCCGCCCAGCTCTCGTCGGTGTGCTGGGCGGGCTCCAAGCTCAACGCGTCAGCCAAGTCGAGCAGGGTTGCCAGCGGCGCTGTGCCCGTGCTCGTCTCAAGAGCCAACGCCGCGTCCCGCAGCGTTGCCAATGCGCCGTCCACCGCCGCCTGGCTCGTAGCGGATACCGCGAATCGGGCCGCGACAAGGGCGGCGGCGAACGGCGCCCAAGTCGCCTCGCTATAGATGGAGACCTGGAGGTCCAGGGCGTCGATGGCGGCGATGAACGCCGTCAACTGCGAGGTCTGGACTGCGGGCGTGAGCCCCGCCATCGCTGCACGCAGCGCGCTGAGAGCCGAGTTTACGGACTGCTCCGAGGCATTGGCCCCGACCCGGATCACGGCCTTCGCGTTCGCCATCGCCTCCTGAAGGTCCGTCCAGGTCGCGCTGGAGTACGCCCCGGGGTCGAGGCGCAAAGCCTCGACGGTGAGGATGGTCCCGCTCAGCTCATCGGTGCGGAC
>JAIRXV010000288.1 GCA_031268115.1 Bifidobacteriaceae bacterium | reverse complement strand
GGCCCGGGAGCGGGAGCTGGCCAGGATGTTAGCCGGTCAAGAGGATTCGGCGGCCGCCAGAGCCCACGCCCAAGAGCTCCTTGCCCTGGCGGTCGAGGCCCCGTAATGCGCAACCGGTGGGATGATGGGCGGCGATGAAACTGATCGCTCGGCGGCGGCGACCTGACGTGCCGCGGCTCACGGGGCTCACGGGAACCGCCAGGGTAGATGCGCGCACCAAGAAGCTGACCGCCCGCCTGCGCGCGGGCGATGTAGCGGTGATCGACCACGAGGACCTAGATCGGCTTGCCGCCGAGGCGCTGGTGGCGGCGGGCCCCGCCGCCGTTCTAAACGCTGCCCGCTCCACCACTGAACGGTTCCCAAACCTCGGCCCGGAGCTTTTGGTCCAGGCGGGCATACCGCTGGTGGACGGACTTGGGGCGGCCGTGATGGCGTTGCGAGAAGGCGCCATCGTCAACGTGGATCTGGACACCGGGCGCGTGACTTGCGCCGGCGTGCCCGTGTCGGCCGGAACGGTCCAAACCCAACAGTCCGTGGCGGCGGCGATGGACCGTTCGCGAGCGGGTCTGGTGGCGGAGATGGCGGCGTTCGCTGAGAACACCACCGAGTTCATTCGAGCGGAGGCCGATGCGTTCCTCGACACTCAAGACGTGTCGCAGATCCGCACCGAAATGCGTGCCCGCCACGCTCTAATCGTGGTGCGTGGATACAACTACAAGGAAGACTTGGCGGTGCTCAAGCCGTATATCGGGGAATACCGCCCGGTCGCCATCGGCGTGGATGGCGGTGCGGACGCCCTGTGGGAGGCAGGGGTTCGACCGGATCTCATAGTTGGCGACATGGATTCGGTATCGGACCGCGCCCTCAGGTGCGGTGCAGAACTCGTGGTCCACGCCTATCCGGACGGGTTGGCGCCAGGAGCTGCGCGCCTAGATGCGTTAGGGCTTGCCTACACAGTCTTTCCGGCGCCGGGGACCAGTGAGGACGTGGCAATGATCATTGCGGACGACAAGGAGGCCGCGTTGATTGTTGCCGTGGGTTCTCACATGACAATGGTGGAATTCCTGGATAAGGGACGCGCCGGCATGGCATCGACGTTCTTAACCCGTTTGCGGGTCGGCTCCAAGTTGGTGGACGCCAAGGGCGTATCCCGCCTGTACCGCAGCCGAATCTCCAATCTGCAGCTCGCGCTTCTGGCCAGTGTGGGTGTCCTCGCGTTGCTCGCGGCGCTCGATGCGACAACCGGCGGACGGGCGCTGCTCGCGTTGATAGGCGCGCGCTGGGACGATCTGGCGGCCTGGTTTGGGGGCCTGTTCGGATGATCAACTTCCGCTACCACCTTGTCTCGCTGGTCTCGGTGTTCATGGCGTTGGCCGTTGGAATCGTGCTTGGGGCGGGCCCCCTGAAGGACCCCATCACGGAGAATCTCGACGCCCAGGTAACGTCGCTGCGGGACGAGAAGGACGCGTTGCGTGAGGACCTCGCCCAAGCCGAGGCCGACACCGCTTATCGCGAAGACGTACTCGCTGGGCTGACGCCATCCGCGGTGACAGCGATGCTCCCTGGCACAAGGGTGGCGTTGATCAGCGTCGGGGATGTCGATGGGCGAGTGGAGGAGGCCTTCGAGGATGCTTTGAGGCGGGCCGGCGGGTCCGTGTCGGCCCACGTTGGGGTCGAGGACGCTTGGTGGCGCGCGGAGGCCAGCGAGTTACATCGCGCCGCCGTTGAGGTCGGGGAGCAAGACTCGGCCCGGACTGCACCGAGCCAGAGGCCATCGACGGCCCCACCGGCCAGCCCCGATCCGGCGATGGTGGCGGACGATGCGACGTTGGCCCGCGGAATCGTCGCGTCGCTTTTCGCCGAAGCGGTGAACGATGACGGCCCACGGCCCCTGAGCACACCTTCAAGGGACGCGGACGGCGGTGGCGCCTATCAAGGAGACCTCGCCATGGAGGATGCCGACGGCGAGGACGCGAGCGAAACGCAGGGGAACGACGCTGAGGCGCTGACCGGCATCGGCGGCGGAAGCGACGGCGAAACGGGCCAAGGGGAGACCTCGGCCACGCTCAGTGCCCAGAGCACCGAGCACCTGAACGCGCTCGACAAGGTTGGTTTCATCGATTTGGGTGCCGTCGATTCGCCGGCAGATGCCCTCATCATCTTGCTCGCAGACGACTTTTCCCGAAAGGATGCAGAGCCCAACGAGCCTGTTTGGGAGCGCGAAGACAGGGCGTTGTTGAGTCTCATCGCCGCGGCCGGGGAGGTTTCGCCGGGAACTGTCGTGGTGGCGCCATCCGCGGCACAAACCGATCCTTTGGCGCGGGTCCGCGCGGACGAAACGATAGCGGCGGCGGTATCGACCGTAGATGGCGTGTCGATTCCGGCGTTGACCATCACATCCGTGTGGGCTCTAGCCGCAGACTTGCGCGGCGTGACAGGACACTTCGGCGCTAGCGCAGCTGAGTCCGGGGGACGGCTCCTTGGACCGCGCCTGCCGCTGGCGCCGCTCGCGACTAGGGCTACCTCGGTGCCGCCTTCGGCGCAGCAAGGTGAGGTGGACACGGGCGCGCCCTCGGGCGATCCCTCGACTCCCGCCACGGGAGTGGCCGGCGAGTCGACCCCGCAAGGCGGTGGCCAGGATGGGGCCGGGGAGGAGGCCGATGGCGGAGAAGGCGATGGCGGAGAAGGCGATGGGGAGTCGCCGCAAGGCGGCGAACCGACTGTCGGGACCGAGACGGCTGTTCCTCCCTCTGCGGCGGGGACACTGTGACGAGCCCCCAAGGCAGGGTTGCGCCCGCCGTACCCGAGGGTTCGCGCGCGTGCGTCTGCGGCGGTGCCCGCACGGGTGAACGCCGCCGCGAAGAGGCCGACCGGGCGCGTTGGCGCACGGGTGAACGCCGGCAAGAAGAGGCCGACC